>NZ_LEKM01000117.1 GCF_009761375.1 Ursidibacter arcticus
ACATAGTGTTTTCCTTATTTGTGAATAAATTGTATTTAAGGGGGGATGTATTATAAAAAATAATAGAATCTATAGCCATATGCATTAATTCGAAAATAACTATTCCTGTGATATTTATCAATAATGTTTACGATTTTCGGTTTAAAAGACAAAGGTGGGAGGAATAGTCAAAAAGGGGGAATCCAATCTAATCATTATCAACCCCTTAAGGATAAGGGGACTTTATGTCAAAAGGCTAAGATTTATTGGAAATCTTAGCCTATTATATACAGTAATCCAATTATAGATTTACCACAAATTTACCTACACCTAGCTCGTCTTCTTTACGAGTACGGTTGATAACACTTTGTGGAGATTCAACAACGCGTAATCCCATTTCATCTTCAGTACGAACAACATCACCACGCAATGAATTGGTATAAACATTCGTAATTTTTACATCAACAAACTTACCAATCATATCTGGAGTACCTTGGAAATTCACAATTCGATTGTTTTCTGTACGGCCTGTTAATTCCATTAGGTCTTTTTTAGATGGGCCTTCCACCAAAATACGTTGTTCTGTACCTAGCATCGCTCGGCTAAATTGCATTGCTTGGTTGTTGATACGCTGTTGTAAACGATATAAGCGTTCTTTTTTCTCATCTTCACTCACATCATCAGGGAGATCTGCCGCTGGTGTACCTGGGCGAGCTGAGTAGATAAAACTAAAGCTCATATCAAAATTAACTTGTTCAATCACTTTCATTGTTTGCTCAAAATCTTGAGCTGTTTCGCCAGGGAAACCTACAATGAAATCCGAACTGATTTGAATATCAGGACGAGCTTGTCGAAGTTTACGAATTGTCGCTTTATATTCTAATGCTGTGTGATTACGTTTCATCATTGTTAGTACGCGATCCGAGCCACTTTGAATAGGTAAATGTAAGAAACTTACTAATTCAGGGGTATCTCGATACACTTCGATAATATCATCGGTAAATTCAATTGGGTGGCTTGTGGTATAGCGTAAACGATCAATACCATCAATGGCTGCGACTAAGCGGAGTAATTCTGCAAAGGTACAAATTCCGCCATCAAATGTTTCTCCACGATATGCATTTACATTTTGCCCTAATAAATTGACTTCACGAACGCCTTGTGCAGCAAGTTGTGCAATTTCAAAGAGAATATCGTCCACTGGGCGACTGACTTCTTCACCACGAGTGTAAGGCACAACACAGAAAGAGCAGTATTTATTACATCCTTCCATAATTGAAACAAATGCGGTTGGACCTTCAGCTCGTGGCTCTGGCAGGCGGTCAAATTTCTCAATTTCTGGGAAACTAATATCCACAACAGAGCTTTTGCCTCCACGGATTTGGTTAATCATCTCGGGTAAACGATGTAACGTTTGTGGCCCGAAAACAATGTCCACGAAAGGAGCACGTTGGCGAATATGTTCACCTTCCTGTGAGGCAACACAACCACCTACACCAATAATTAAATTAGGTTTGGTGTTTTTCCAGCTCTTCCAACGCCCAAGCTGAGAGAATACTTTTTCTTGAGCTTTTTCACGAATAGAACAAGTGTTAAGCAGTAAAACATCGGCATCTTCAGGATTTTCTGTTAATTCAAAACCGTGAGTGCTATTTAGTAAGTCTGCCATCTTTGATGAATCATATTCATTCATCTGGCAGCCCCAAGTGGTAATATGTAGTTTTTGCGTCATTTGAAAATAATTAGGTAAATCAGTTAGTTAAATAAAAACATAAAGACAATGGCTCTATGTAATAAAAATGGCGGCTATTTTACCTGTTTGAAGAAATTTTGGCTATAAATTCACAGAAATTATTGATTTAAGTGATTCTATCGTAGATGCGGTCTGTTTATGATTGACATCCTCCTCACCCTAAAGGATGGAGATTCCTACTAGCTCCCATTGCAAGCAATAGGCTACTCTCGGTGGGTTCTTGCTGCTGACCGCCGGTGCGGTTCACTTCACAAGCTCTACGGACACGCCCTGCCCTGATATTATTATCTGCCTTGATATTTTACGCTTGGGCGATTGCTCGCCCTCGCACCAATACGTTTAACGCACCGACTACATCGGCGTTTTCCGTGTAACCACATTCTACGCACTCAAAATCGGCTTGTGTTTGGCGATTTTCCTTTGAGGTCATACCGCAACAAGGGCAAATTCGACTGGTATTTTGCGGTGGAACAGCCACTAAAAAACCGCCTTGCCATTGCGTTTTGTAGTCTAACTGACGGCGGAACTCGAACCAAGATTGATCTAATATCGCTCGGTTTAAGCCTGATTTTGCTTGAAGTTTGGGCAAGAAGTCTTTGCGACAGTTAGCAATTTTGTGATGCAGTTTAGCGATTTTTGCCTTTAATTTCTGCCAGTTTTGGCTAAATTTAACTTTGTTTTTAAGTTGGCGTTGCAGTTTTGCTAATTTGCCTTTGTCGGTTTTAAACGCGTTTAACGGCTCAAAAAATTCACCGTTTGAAAGCGTGGCAAAACGTGCAATACCCATATCTATGCCGATTTCTCCCCCTTTGTGAGCAGGGATTTCGTATTCAAATTCGGTTTGAATACTGACAAAAAAACGACCACACTTTTGGCTCACAGTCACGTTTTTAATCTCGCCTACGACATCACGGCTATTGCGATAGCGAACCCAGCCGATTTTTGGGAGATACAAGCGGTTATTTTGTTGTTCAAGTTTACAACCTTGCGGAAAACGAAAGCTCTCTTTCAAGCCTTTTTTCTTGAATTTAGGGAAATCTGCTCGTTTTTG
>NZ_LEKM01000118.1 GCF_009761375.1 Ursidibacter arcticus
AATAATTCAGACTGATGACAAACCTCAATTTGTTGTATTCAATAAACGGACGCCAGCGTGGCGTCCCTACACAACAAAATAAAATCTGTTATTTTTCAATTGGTTATAACTTTTCTTGTAGGGACGCCACGCTGGCGTCCGAATGAAAAAAGACTTTGTCAATAATCTGCGGTGGGTTATCCCCACCTACTCATTATTCTGAATCATCACCGCTACCAATATCGCCACTCACATCGCCAGAAAGGGTGTAAATGCGTTTGGTTCTGCTCGTTAAAGTACGATATTTTACCCATACTTTTTCTAAAAAAGTTTCTGGTGCTTGTTCGCCTTTTACGACTGCAACAAATTGTTTTTCTTCTTCTGTTACTGGACTACGCTCACCACTTTCTAAGGCTAAGCAAGCTTGACCAAATTGCTCTAAAGTTTGTGATTCACGAATGGTGTAATCTCCGTGACGAGAAAAACCACGCGGGTAATTTTTATCATCGAAAAAGCGACGAGTTACGCTAAAACTCTGTGCCATAATATGCCTCTTTATCTATCTAAGTTTAAAATCAAAAATCGGGCAAGCATTAAATCCAAATATGAAGAATAAATCAATGCTTTTTTACGATTTTGAATGATCTGACTTACTATACATCGCTTCAATTTGTGCTTTATAGCGTTCTAGTATCACTTTTCGGCGTAATTTTAGCGTTGGCGTAATTTCTTCCATCTTCATTGTGAAGGCTTCAGGCAATAAAGTAAATTTCTTCACTTGCTCAAAGCTCGGTAGCTCTTTTTGTAGCTCGTGAATACGCTTTTCGAACATTTGTACAATATCCGAATGTTTAATGAGATCTAAACGGTTATGATATTTAATATTCAACTGCTTAGCGTATTCCTCTAGGCTTTCAAAACAAGGCACAATCAACGCTGAAACATACTTTTTCGCATCAGCGATCACTGCAATTTGTTCAATAAATTTATCTTTGCCAATTTTACCTTCAATATATTGTGGAGCAATGTATTTGCCGTTTGATGTTTTCATCAACTCCTTAATACGATCTGTAATGTAAAGATTACCTTCAGCGTCCATTTCTCCTGCATCACCTGTTTTTAAGAAACCATCAGCAGTAAAAGCTTGAGCTGTTTCTTCAGGCTTTTTGTAGTAACCACGCATTACCATTCCACCACGTACTAAAATCTCGTTGTCATCGCCAATTTTTACTTCCACATTTGGCATCAGCTTACCAATAGAATGAGGGTTAAATCCTTTATCTTGCCAACAAGAAACTGTTGCGGTTGTTTCTGTCATTCCGTAACCTAATTTGATGTTAATTCCAATACTGTGGAAAAACATTCCAATAGTTGGTTCTAATTTTGCCCCACCACAAGGCATCATTCGCATTTTTCCACCAAGCAATGCTCGTAATTTTGATAAAACTAATTTATCTGCCAAAGCATACTGCCAACGTAATAGAAGAGATGGTTTATCGGTTTGGCAATATTTTTCACCCACTTTAATCGCCCACTTAAACAAAGCTTGGCGATGAGCTGGTGCTGTTTGTACTTTATCCCACACTGCCGTATAAATTTTTTCATATAAACGAGGCACAGCACACATTGTTGTTGGCTGTGTTTCGACTAATGCTTGACGAACTAAATTAGTATCTTCCAAATAACAGTTTGTTGCACCACGATGGAATACATACGCCACCCACGCACGCTCAAAAATATGCGAAAACGGCAAAAATGAAAGGGAAACATCATTTTCATCAACATTTAAGGCTTGATCGTGTGCTTTAAGTTGGTGAGCTAAATTAGCATAATCTAGCATAACCCCTTTCGGCTCTCCTGTTGTACCTGATGTATAAATCAGCGTAAAGAGATCGGATAATTGTTTATCGGCCAAACGTTGCTCTAACAAGGCTTGTTGTGGCTCAACGGTAACAAAATCTTCCCAATAACAAGCTAACGGATGCTGACGTAGCTCAATACTACTTTTCATTGCCACAATGTGTGTTAATTGAGAACAGTTGTTCGCTATTTCCAACACTTGATCACACTGTTCTTGGTCACCGACAAAGAGAATTTTAATATCCGCATCATTTACAATATATTCCACTTGTTTAGCGGTATTTGTTGCATAAATTGGTACTGCGATTGCTCTAATTTGCATTGCACCAATATCGGTAATTGTCCAACGTGGCATATTATGAGCAAAGATACCAATTTTTTCTTGAACACCGATTCCCTTATCTAACAAAGCATAAGAGAGTTGGTTAATTTGAGAATGAAAGGCAGACCACGAAAGTGATTGCCATTGATTTTGCTCTAAAAAGCGTACAGCTGTACGCTCAGCAAATTTCTGGGATTGAATGTTAAAACGATTAACAAAATGAAAATTCAACAAATCCATCTCGTGATTTGACCTTATAATTTCAGCTTACAAATGTTCGCTAATATAAAAGTTTCAGATCTAAAAAGCTAGAAAAAAGTGAACAGTTTTTAGTATTTTGAAGGTACAATTCGATCACTTGTTGTTTGAAAGATTGACTGAATTTTGTCATAAAAATCTGCACCTTAATTCGTTGGTTGTTTAGTCCAACTTTTGGGGTGCAGTTCAAGTTTTAATATAACTCGCTTTTTTAGTTATAAGTGTGATTACGCTAATTCTTTACGTAATTTTTTGGTCACTTCCATCATCACTTCTAATTGAGCAATGGTTTCTGGCCAACCGCGTGTTTTTAAACCACAGTCTGGGTTTACCCATAAACGCTCTTTTGGTACAACGTTTAAGGCTTTACGCAATAAGCGTTCAATTTCTTCAGCTGTTGGTACTCGTGGGCTGTGAATGTCGTAAACCCCTGGACCGATGTCGTTAGGATATTTGAAATCACCAAATGCGGTTAATAACTCCATATCTGAACGAGACGTTTCAATCGTAATGACGTCAGCATCTAAACCAGCGATAGCAGGTAAAATGTCGTTAAACTCTGAGTAACACATATGCGTATGAATTTGTGTATCATCAGCCACACCCATTGAGCTTAAACGGAATGCTTCGCCAGCCCATTGTAAATAAGCGTCCCAGTCTGCACGTTTAAGTGGTAAACCTTCACGAATTGCTGGCTCATCAATTTGAATCACTTTGATCCCTGCTTTTTCTAAGTCTAATACTTCATCAGATAATGCGACACCGATTTGTTTACATACGGTTGAACGTGGAATATCGTTACGCACGAATGACCATTGTAAAATAGTTACAGGGCCTGTCAGCATTCCTTTCATTACCTTTTTAGTAAGGCTTTGTGCATATTGCGACCAACGTACAGTCATTGGCTCTGGACGAACAACATCACCATAAATTACAGGTGGTTTTACACAACGTGAACCATAGCTTTGTACCCAACCGAATTTCGTGAAGGCAAAACCGTCTAATAATTCGCCGAAATATTCCACCATATCGTTACGTTCTGCTTCACCGTGAACTAATACATCTAAATCTAATTCTTCTTGACGGCGAACGACATATTCGATCTCTTTCTTCATTGCTGCTTCGTAATCTGCAAGGCTTAAATCACCTTTTTTGAAGCTCGCACGAGCGTGGCGAATTTCCGTGGTTTGTGGGAAAGAGCCGATATTGGTTGTCGGAAGAAGCGGTAAGTTTAACCACGCATTTTGTAATTTAATACGCTCAGCAAAGGGTGATTTACGTTGATCTGCATTTGCTGGTAAGTTTGCTAAACGCTCTGCAACTTCAGGGCGATGAATTTCTTTGCTATTTGCACGAGCATCAGCCGCTGCTTGGCTTGCATCTAATTGTGCTTTAACCGCAGAACGTCCGTTATTTAATGCTTGTTTTAATACATTTAATTCTTCTACTTTTTGTAACGTGAAAGATAACCAAGAGTATAAATCCGGATTTTTCTCTTTTAATTGTGTTTCTACTTCTAAATCATATGGTGTGTGAAGTAATGAGCAGCTTGGTGCAATCCATAAGCGTTCGCCTAATTTTGCTTTTAATGGTTCTAATACATCTAACACTTTGTTTAGGTTTGCACGCCAAATGTTACGCCCTTCAATAACCCCTGCTGAAAGCACTTTGCTATAATCTTCAAAGGCAGCAAGTTGTTCTGGAGCACGAATTAAGTCTAAGTGTAAGCCATCAACAGGCAAGCCTTTTAATAGTGTTGCGTGTTCTGCTACTGAACCAAAGTAAGTCGCCAGTAAGATTTTCGCATTCACTTTGCTTAACTCGGCATAAACCGCTTTATATGCTTCAACCCATTCTGCTGGTAAATCTAACGCAAGGGCAGGCTCATCAATTTGGATCCACTCTGCACCCTCTGCAACAAGTGCGTTTAGAATTTCCACATAAACTGGAAGTAATTGATTGAGTAAATCGAAACGGTTAAATGATTCACCTTTCTCTTTACCTAAATATAAGAATGTTAATGGACCTACAATCACTGGTTTGAAGTTTAAGCCTAATGCTTTTGCTTCACGAATTTGATTAACATAGTGAGCGGGGTTTGCTTTAAATTCGGTATTTTTATGAAATTCTGGGACTAAATAGTGATAGTTTGTATCGAACCATTTAGTCATTTCGATAGCAAATTGATCTTTGTTACCACGAGCCAGTTGGAAGTATTGATCTAAGGTGAGGTTTTGACTGTCGAAACCGAAACGTGCAGGAATTGCCCCTGTTGCCACTTGAAGATCTAAAATGTGATCGTAGAAAGTGAAATCGCCTACTGCAACATAGTCTGCATTGGCAGCCGCTTGATGTTTCCAATTTTTCTCACGCAATGCTTTAGCTAACGCTAATAAATCTTGTTCTGCTAATTCTTTACGCCAGTAACGTTCTTGAGCAAATTTTAATTCGCGTTTTGCACCAACACGCGGAAAACCTAAAACGTGAAATGTTGTCATTGTAAATCTCCTAATTAGTTTAAAATCAAATTTAGACGTTTAGCCATCTAGATGGGGTACATAATGATAAAATTTATTACATTATGCAAATGTATAATTTTCACGTTAATATGAAAATTTTTAATAATGGATAAGTATAGAGAGACTAAAATGAAGAAAGTTTAATCATATTACTATGATTTTATAGGTGAAGATAAAAAATAAGCGGTCAGTTTATGAATAAAATTTACATAAATATACCGCTTAGTTTTAACTTATGACGATTTGTTTGTTCATTAAACGCTTTACTTCATCTTGATGACTCACCACTAAACATAATGTTGATGGTAGTTGCTGCTGAAGTAGCTCAATTAGCCTCAATGCTGATGCTGTATCTAATTGATTAGTCACTTCGTCTAAGAACAGTATTTGTGGACGAGCTAATAATACTCTAGCAATACTAATACGCTGTTGTTCCCCACCAGAAAGTACCTTATGCCACGCTTTGATACAATCTAATTGCTCTACCAAATCCGATAAGCCCACCTGAAATAGAGCAGTCTTTAATTGGTTATCATCGTAAGTAGGTAAATTTGGGTAACTGAGTACTGCTCGCAAACTACCTTCAGTTAAGTAAGGGGTTTGTGGTAAAAATAACATTGAACCTTTTACATCAATATGCCCTGAATAGTAGTGCCAAAGCCCTGCTAAAGTTTTGAGTAGGGTTGATTTGCCTATACCACTCGCTCCATCGATCAATACCCAATCACAAGCGGTAAGATTGAGAGAAAAATTTACAAATAAGGATTTTTTATCTGGGGTATATACCGATAAATTATCCGCTTTTAGCAGAACATTATTTAACGTATCTTCGTTATTTTTTACAGTATTAGAAATTTTTACAGATAGTAATGCCGATTGAAATGTCGCTAAACGTTCAACCACAGCAGCCCACTCCATCAATTTTTTATAGTAATCCATAAACCAGCCGAAACCATCTTGTACATTAGAAAATGCACTTCGTGCTTGCATCATATCGCCAAATGTCATTGTTCGAGCTAAATACATTGGTAATGTAGCAAAAATCGGAATAAATAAGCTCAGACGTAAATAGCTTGCTGAAAAGATTTCGACCTTAAATTCCCTTGCAATCAACTCTTGCCAGTTCTGTTTAATCTTTTGAAAATGTGTTGATAAACGTGAAATTTCTCTTTGCTCACCACGATAAGAGGCAATTTGCGTTGAGTGCTCTCGAATACTTAATAATGTTGCACGATAATCCGCTTCTTTATGTTGGCGTTCTATATTGAGAGGCTGTAATTTATGCCCAATAAAGTGCATCAACAGTGTACAAAGTATTGAGTAGATGAGAGCAATCCAAACTAGATAACCATAGATAGTGATGGTTTCACCACCAATATGAAATGTTTGAATATGTGATAGTTCCCATAAGATAGCGATAAAAGCGACTAATTTTGCCAAATTCATTATGAAATACTTAAATAAATCAATACTTTTTTCTGCCAATAAAGCTACATCTTCAGCAATACGCTGATCGGGATTATCAATATATTGAAAATGAGAAAGATGGTAATGCTTGCTTTGCTCTAACCAAAGTTGTTGGAATTGTTCTGTTAAATGCTCTCGCCAGCGAAAAATTAGAACTTTTCTTAGCCAATTGCCACACACAATAAAGCTCACGATAAGGGCAATATAACCTAAATAATGCATTACTAATTTAGGTATTACTTCGCTATTAAATTCAGCAAGAGCATCATAGAAAGCTTTATTCCATTCAGTAATCCATACGCTAATATGAATAATAAGCAATGCAAATGTAATAACAAGACAAAGTAAAAACCAAGCAACACCTTGATGTTTATTACACCAAAATGGTTTGGCTAATTGTAAAAATTGAGAAATTGTGTTCATTTTTTCAAATAAAAATTGATAGTGAGAGTTACTCACTATCAATTAAGCGGTCTGATTTTAGAAAAAATTTACCAATTAGAATTTCCAATCTAAATTAAATAGGAAGGTACGCCCTTGCCCATAAAGATTGTTAATTCCTAAAGTACGCACTCGGTGGTTCTCAAAATAACGTTTATCCGTTAAATTTTTCCCTACAAGGTGTAATGCAATGTTCTTGCTTACTTGATAACGAATATTTGCGTCCCAAATTGCATAGCTACCCTGTTTAACATTCCATAAACTATCCACTTTACTTTGGAATGAAACGCCTGTACCAAGAGACCATTTTTTCTGATCGAAAGGTAATACATAATCAGTGTATAAGCGGAAAATATGTTTTGGTGTGTGTTTGCTATAATTTGCACCAGAGAAATATGTTGTACTTCCTGATCTTTCAGTTTTGAGATATTTGCTTTGGTTAAAGGTATAGCCTGCAGATAATTGCCAATCTTCCGTTAGATGACCTGATAATTCTGCATCAACTCCGCGACTACGCACTTCACCATTTGCAATGAAATAAGCTCTGCTTACGCTAGGATCCATCTCTGGTGTAATTTGCATTGCTCTATTCTTTTGAGAAATCTGGAAAAGTGCCACAGATGCATTTAATGTTCCATTTAACCATTCACCTTTCCAGCCTAATTCATAATTTGTTCCTGTAACTGGTTTAATTGTTTTGCCATTTTTATCTGTACTTGATTGCGGTTTATAAATAGCCGTATAACTTAAATACAAACTATTATTTGGGTTAATATCATAAGTTAGTCCTGCATAAGGTACAAAGCGAACCCTAGATAAATGGCTATGTACATCAGGATCACTATCAGCTCTACCATTCCACCAATCATAGTTTGTGTTTGCTACTTGTTTCCAGTGACTATAACGAGTACCTGCAATAAGATGAAGATTTTCTAATAAGTTAAAACGTGAACCAAATGAAATAGCTTGGTTATAGGTTGCTCTATCATAGAAAGTCTGATCACTATATTGAGTACGCCAATCTGGCTCAGAAATTTCATTACCATTAAATTGAAGCGGATCAAAAGCTGTTGTATTTCGAATACGGCGGAAACGATTATCGGCAGATTCACGACTATAAGTATAGCCTAAGAAGAGTTCGTGCTGACGACCAAACAGATCATATTTACCTGTTAAAGTTGATTGGAAATCAATTTGATCACCTTTATTATCATAGCGTAATAAATTATTTGTTCTCAGTGTATCGCCTACTGAATAGCCACTATAACTTGTGCCTGCTTCTGCAATAAATCCAAAACCTTGAGTTGTGTAATTCTTAATATAATTAACTTTATTGGTTAATTTCCAATTATCATTAAAGAAAGTTTCAAATTCAGCAAATACGTTAAATTTACGAGCTTTCTCTTGATTCCAGTTATAGCCTAAATAAGTATCACGATGAAAACCAGCATCAGCACCGTTTTTATTCATCGGCACACCAAACACATCAGGAGTTGTATGTAGATTCTGATATAAAGCACCAAGAGTAAGCTGACTATTTGAACCCACTTCAATATCCATTACACCATATAATGCACGTTTAGTATTGTCATTCGGTAACTTTTTAAAAGTTGGATCATTTTCTAATACAGAAACAAGACGCCCTCTTACACCCGCACCCAGAGTACCTGATACATCTGCAGTTGTTCTTGCTTTACCATTCGAATCAAATTGGAAATTACCATTTGCTTGAAATTCACTTGTTGGACGTTTACGCACCGCATTGATCGTACCGCCAGGTTCGCCTGTTGATTGCGTTAAACCTGTTGCTCCACGCACCACTTCAATGTGATCGTAGATGACTAAATCTGTCATACTCTGCGGATCTCTGAAAGTATTATCCCGAGATCCTCTTACAGCACTGGCAATACCATCTTCTTCAATTTGATCGATATAAAATCCTCTCGACTGATAACGATAGTAAGCACCATCAGGAATTACATTGATGCCTGTTGTAGTTTTAAGAGCATCTTGCATCGAGGTAATAGCACGTTTATCTAGATGAGCTTTAGTGACAACACTAACAGACTGTGGAGTTTCTTTAGGAGAGAGAACAAGACCTGTGGTCGTTTTCATTGCAGACGTTGTTAATGATTGACTATGCTCTGTTAATGTATTTCCACTGTTAGCGGTAACTTCAACGGAATCTAAACCATTATGTTGTTCCTGTACAGTATTTGCAATAGCAGGCATTGCAAGAACGGCACTACTAATTAAACTTAATTTAAACTGAAAATGTGTCATAAATACCCCGAAAATTGAATAAAAATTATTTTTATACTATTAAATATGACAATTATTTTCAATAAAAAAATAAATAAGATACGAATTTGATCTGACAAGTTAGACCAGTAAAAAGCGGTCAGTTTATGAAAATTTTTTGCAAATTTTCTTCACAAACTGACCGCTTTCGTTGTTATATCAATTCGTTATGAATTAGATAATTTCGCTTGATGCTCTTTAGCTGCTTTTACAAAGCCTTCAAATAATGGGTGTCCATCTCTTGGTGTTGATGTAAATTCTGGGTGGAATTGGGCAGCAACAAACCAAGGGTGGTTTGGTACTTCAATAATTTCAACTAATTTACGATCAGCAGAAAGCCCTGTTACTTTTAAGCCTGCTGCTTCAATTTGTGGTAATAAGGTGTTATTTACTTCATAACGGTGACGATGACGTTCGTAGATTGTTTCATTCCCATATAATTCACGTGCCAAACTGCCTTCAACTAAATGACACGCTTGTGAACCTAAACGCATTGTACCGCCAAGATCTGATGTATCAGAACGAACTTCCACATTACCTTCTGCATCTTGCCATTCGGTAATTAAACCAACAACAGGATATGCCGAATCTTTATCAAATTCCGTTGAATTTGCACCTTTTAAACCTGCTACATTGCGAGCATACTCAATTAAGGCAATTTGCATTCCTAAGCAAATTCCTAAATATGGAATCAGATTTTCACGAGCATATTGTGCCGTTAAAATTTTACCTTCTACACCACGATAGCCGAATCCACCAGGTACTAAAATTGCATCAACACCTTTCAGTGCTTCAACTCCTTTGGTTTCTACATCTTGTGAGTCAATATACTTAATATTAACGGTTAAGCGATTTTTTAGTCCCGCGTGTTTTAATGCTTCATTTACAGATTTATAAGCATCTGGTAGCTCAACATATTTGCCAACCATACCAATAGTCACTTCGCCCGTTGGATTAGCTTGTTGGTAAAGTACATTTTCCCATTCAGATAAATCTGCTTCTTTACAGCTTAAACGGAAACGGTCGCAAATAAAGTCATCTAATCCCTGTGATTTAAGTAATGCTGGAATTTGATAAATTGAACCAACATCTTTTAATGAGATAACCGCACGCTCTGGTACGTTACAGAATAATGCGATTTTCGCACGCTCATTCGCAGGAATTGCACGATCTGAACGGCACACCAATACATCTGGCTGAATACCGATAGAAAGTAACTCTTTTACTGAGTGTTGTGTTGGTTTTGTTTTTACTTCGCCTGCTGTTGGAATATATGGTACAAGGGTTAAGTGCATAAATAAGGTTTTTTCACGACCGACATCTACTGCAAGCTGACGTAATGCTTCTAAAAATGGTAAAGATTCAATATCACCAACTGTTCCACCTACTTCTACGATAGCGACATCTTGCCCTTTACCGCCTTCGATCACTCTTGCTTTGATTTCGTTAGTAATATGTGGAATAACTTGAATTGTTGCACCTAAATAGTCGCCACGACGTTCTTTGCGTAAAACTTCTGAGTAGATCTTACCGCTTGTAAAGTTGTTTGCTTTAGTCATTTTGGTGCGAATAAAACGCTCATAATGCCCTAAATCTAAATCGGTTTCCGCACCATCTTCGGTTACAAACACTTCACCGTGTTGTGTTGGACTCATTGTGCCTGGATCGACATTGATATAAGGATCAAGTTTCATAATAGTGACTTTCAAGCCACGCGCTTCCAGAATAGATGCGAGAGATGCTGCTGCAATCCCTTTACCTAAAGAAGAAACAACACCACCTGTTACGAAAATATAATTCGTTGCCATTGTATTTTGCCTTTATTTGATTGGTTGAATTGAAATTGAAAATCTGTGAATGGTAATACCATTAGGACGGGAGCGTAGTTTACAGTAAAAATTGCGGTTTTGCTAGGATTTAAACATAAATCTATTTTGCAATATAGTCGAGCTAAGCGGTAATATTTTTGCGAAAAATCGCAAAGATCTTACCGCTTATTGATTAGAATTGTTTGCTGAAATCAACAAATACACGATGTTTATCGTAAGTATAGAATGGGTGGTTACTTCTTGTTTTAGTGAAACTATAAGTTAGGCGTGGCGTTACTCCTAAATAATGCACCGCACGATGCCAGATAGATGCTTGTACACCATATTCTTTATTTCGCTGAGTAATGTTGAAAATCGGCATTGGGCCTTTGTAATGTTTTTGTGCAAAACTTACAGATAAGCGAGTTGAAAGCCCTTGTCCCCATTCTTGTCCCCAGCCTAAACTTACTCCTCGACGTAAGAAACTATCATCACGATCACGCGTTGATGTTCGGTTATAGTTTAAGTTGAGTGTCCAATACTGTTTAGCATTAGCAAGATAAACTAATCCTGTTGAAACAAAATGATAGTTACCATTCAAATGTTTGCGAGAAATATAACGTTGCTCACCATATTCATAATTATTACTCCATTGCCATTTTGGTGAGAGCCAATAGCTAAACTGTAATGTCCCACCCGATGATTTAGAAAAGCGTTTTAAAGTATCGCTTTTATCAGAACCACCCGCATAAAGTGTTTGCTCAATAAAAGGCGAAAGAGAAAGGGTTGCTTTCGCATTTTGATAGCCTATACCAAGATCACCACGAAAACTAATTTCATTATATTTTTTATTATTCCAATAGTACTTGCCGTTGGTGTTCAAACCTAACTGATTGAAAAAGCCATTTCCCCACGACCATTTTTTACCAATATCAAAATGAAAACCTACACCTTGGGCTGATTCCGCTTTTGGTGCAGACCAATTACCGTAGGTCGTGCCTGCTTTTGGTGCGTTATTGATATTAGGATCGTTCAAATAGGTTAAGCCACCACTAAAAACCCAACGATCTCGTTGGTTAATGGCATTTAAGTATTGGCTAATAATCGTTTGAATTTCATCGGGAAGTGGTTCTGAACGAAGTTTTTGGAATTGATCTTCTGCTGCTTCTAACTCACTATTTTCAAATAAAGTAGCTGCAAGTTGTAGGCGAGCAGGAAGAATATCAGACTGTGTAGCTAATACTTGACGATATAAACGAACCGAATCAGCATAATTCTGTTTTTTCTTAGCTAAAATGGCTTCTGTCCATTGGGTCAAAATATCATCTTTAAATTCAGCAGGAATTTGCTGATAAATCGGGAAAAGCAATTCTACATTATCCATATTTCCTTGCATTACGGCAGGTAGTAAAGCTCTTACGACTAAATCAGGGTGCTTAGCTAATTCTTCTTTTGTAATAGAAATAGAATTACCTTGCTTATGTTCTTCTATTTGTGGCTTTATAACAGGTTTAGTTTCTGGGACAACAACGCTAGCTTCTGTTTGAATACGTTGATCGTTTAAACGATCTGAAATCTTTTGCTGTTCTTGATTCGCAAATAAAGAAGCTGAAAGGGCAAGAGTAAGAGTAGAAATAATGAGCTTATTTGGCATATTTTTATTTTCCATAAAAAGAAATAGCTATTTCTCCATAGCCAATCAAACTACTGACAAACTCAAAAATGCTGTTAAATATAAAATTCTGCCCCCGTTTACGGGGGAAGTACCCGAACGAAAGTTCGGGGGTAGGGGGGCAAAATAGCTGATTTATTAAATGTGGCTGTACAAAATAAATAGCATTAGCCCCCTTCGGTTCGCTTCGCTCGCCACTTCCCCCGCAAGCGGGGGCAGAATTTAATCGCAAATACTGTGTTCAATAAGTTTATCTATAATCTAAATGGATATTTCTCGATAGCCAATTTATCTAGATGAGAACAGTTTACATTTATATACAAATCCCTTCAAGTTAAATAACCTGTAATTTTTGTAAGGCTTTTAAAATACCATCTTGCTCAATCGGATCTGTTACATAATCTGCAAGGGCTTTTACTTCATCTTCTGCATTCCCCATCGCTACTCCATAACCAACAGTAGAAAGCATTTCCAAATCATTCAAACCATCGCCAAATGCTATTGCATTTTTCATATCCAAGCCAAAATAACTCAACACATCTTGAATACCACGAGCTTTGGAGTGATGTTTATTGAGTAAATCGACAGAATATTGATGCCAACGAACTTCTTTTAAATCATCTTCGAGTACATTTGCATCAATAATATCTTGATGACGTTCAGCAGGGAAAAAGGCAAGTAATTGAATAACCTTGTGATCTAAATAGTAATTCGGATCAATGATATAATCAGATTTAATCGGGCGTAATGATGTTTCTACTTCAGGGTTATTTTTAGACACCGCGATTTCGTCTGCTGTTACAAAGGCATACTCAATATTGAGAGCGCGTAATTTAGTCAAAACTCGCTCAATACGTTCAGTCGTTAAAATATACTCACTAATCACTTCGCCTTTATACAGATTATATTGTCCATTCGTTGTGACAAATAATTCAAAACCAGTTTCATTCATTAACGGTTTAATCGCATCAGGAAAAGCCCCAAAAGTTCTGCCCGTAGCGATAGCAGGAATAATCCCTTTGGCTCTTAATTGGGGTAACACTTGTTCAGCAATAGATTGGGGAATACGTTGCTCTTTTTTGTAATAAAGGGTCTCATCAATATCAAAAAAGGCTATTTTGATTGGATTTTCGAGTGGCTGCATAATTTCTCCTTTAAATGCTCACTAGAAATAGAACGTTAAGTTTACCCTTTTTCGATCTATATCACAAAAATTCGCACAGTTTCTCTATCAAATTCTGATAAAGTTCAACAAAAATAGATAAAAAGAAAATAACAGTATGTTTGATTGGGGATTTCGTTGCTTCCACTGCCACCGTTCACTCGCCATTAGCTCACACGGTTTTTGCTCAAAATGCTGTAAACAACTCGCTCACTCCGAATACTGCGGGCATTGTGGCAGTAATTTATTAGAAAACCAGCTAAGTTGCGGGAATTGCTTGCGTAATGAGCCGAAATGGCATCGTATTGTACAAGTTTCTGCTTATAAAGCACCGCTTTCAGAATGGATTCATCGTTTCAAATTTCAGCAACAACATTATTTAGATAACGCGTTGGGGCGTTTATTGTTATTGGCAATCAAACAAGCTCAACGAGAGCATCAACTAGTATTGCCTGATGTGATTATTCCCGTACCCCTATTCTGGCAACGCCATTGGCAAAGAAGTTACAATCAAGCCGAATTATTGGCTCATTATGTGGCTAAAAAATTAAATTTACCCCTTGATTTATACAGTTTACAGCGTGTGAAGCCTACTCGCTCACAACGAGAGCTTACCGCAATGGAAAGGCGTAAAAACCTTAAAAATGCGTTCTGTTTCAAACCGTTAAAAAACTATCAGCGAATAGCCATTGTTGATGATGTGGTAACTACTGGCTCAACATTAAATACTATTTGCCTTGAATTACGCAAAAAAGGGGTAAAAGAAATTCAAGTTTGGACGTTAGCGAGAGCCTAAACCAAATAAACGTTCACTATTTTGCCAAACGACATCAGCGATTTGTTCTGGTGGTTCTGGACGTAAAGCACAAAGGGTGTCAAACGTTACCATTAAACGCTCAGGGCGATTAGGGCTATCTTGAAAACCAAAAACAGGCATATCGGGAGAATCTGTTTCAAGCAGTAAAGCATCTAAAGGCAATTTGGCGATAGTTTCACGAGTTTTATTGGCTCGTTGGTAGGTGATAGTACCGCCGACACCGATTTTATAGCCAAGATCGACAAAACGTTTCGCTTGTTCATAACTACCAGCAAAGCCGTGAACAACACCAGTTTTATTTAACTTGGCTTGTTTTAAGAATGTATAAAGCTGTTCGTGGCTTTTTCGAGAATGTAAATTAACAGGTAAATCATACCGCTTGGCGAGCTGTAATTGAGCCTCTAAAAATTCACACTGTTTTTGCCATAGTTCTGAGGTACAAACTTCTGCTACTGCACGTTCTAACCCGATTTCTGCAATGGCGGTACAATACGGATCTTGCATTTGTAACTGTTGCTCTAGCAGATCTAAATCAGTTCGTTGATGTCGCTTAATATAAAGTGGGTGCAATCCTAGCCCGTAAACAATATGTTGTGGCACAGCTCGACTACAAGCGGTTACTTCTGCAAAATTTTTTGCAAAAACCGCAACAACTAATATACGTTCGACTTGGGATTTCTTCGCATTATCGACTAATTGGCTAACGCTTAAATTAAGATCTTGTGCAAGATAATCTAAATGAGTGTGGGTATCAAAAAATTGCATTTTTTTCTAATTTAAAAAAGAAGAGCGAGAAAACTCTCGCTCAGATTATTGACAAAGTATTTTCATTCAGACACACAGTGTTCTGCACCCCAAAAGTTGGACTAAACACGAATTAAGATGCAGATTTTTTACGCAAAATTTTACAAATTATAATACGTTCACGCAGTTTAAATCTTCGAAAGATTGCTCTAAGCGTTTAGACATAGATTCTTCCATTTTGCGTAACCATACGCGTGGATCGTAGTATTTTTTGTTTGGTGCATCAGGGCCTGTTGGGTTACCTAATTGACCTTGTAAATACGCTTCGTTTGCTTTGTAGAACTGTAAAATACCGTCCCAAGATGCCCATTGAGTATCTGTGTCAATGTTCATTTTGATTGCACCGTAGCTAATTGCTTCACGGATTTCTTCACGACTTGAACCAGAACCACCGTGGAATACGAAGTCAATTGATTTTGCTGGTAAGCCACGCTCTTTTGATACAAACTCTTGTGATGCACCTAAAATAGATGGTTTTAATTTTACGTTACCTGGTTTGTAAACACCGTGTACGTTACCGAATGCGGCAGCAACAGTGAAACGTGGGCTTACAGGGTTTAATGAATCGTAAACGAATAATACATCTTCAGGTTGCGTATAAAGTTTAGACTCTTCAACATCTGAATTATCTACGCCATCTTCTTCACCACCAGTAATACCGATTTCGATTTCAAGAGTCATACCTAATTTATTCATACGCTCTAGGTATTTTTTACAGATTTCCATATTTTCTTCAATCGGCTCTTCAGAAAGGTCGATCATATGTGAAGAGAATAATGGTTTACCTGTTTCTGCAAAGAATTTCTCACCTGCATCTAACATTCCATCAATCCAAGGTAATAAATTTTTTGCTGCGTGGTCAGTATGAAGAATAACTGGAACACCGTACTCTTTCGCTAATTCGTGAACGTGTTTTGCACCTGCAACAGCACCTAATACGTCTGCACGAGCCCCACTTGCTGGTTTGATACCTTTACCTGCGTAGAATTGTGCACCACCATTTGAGAATTGAACAATAACAGGAGCTTTAACGCGTGCTGCTGTTTCTAATACTGCGTTTACAGAGTCCGTACCCACGCAGTTTACCGCTGGGATTGCGAAGTTATTTTCTTTTGCGAATGCAAAAACTTTTTGTACATCATCACCAGTTACTACGCCTGGTTTTACAATATCTAATAATTTAGCCATTTTGGAGTTCCTTATATATTTAAAAAATCAAGGTTTAAAAATAGGGCGTATATGATACGCCCCTAGAGCAATTAGTCATTTGCACGTTTTTCTAAAATTTCAACTGCTGGTAATACTTTGCCTTCTACAAATTCTAAGAATGCACCGCCACCTGTTGAAATGTAAGAAATTTTGTCTGCGATACCAAATAGGTCAATAGCCGCTAATGTATCACCACCACCTGCAATTGAGAATGCACCATTAGCGGTTGCTTCTGCGATTGCATTTGCAACAACTTCAGTACCTTTACGGAAATTCGGGAATTCAAATACGCCAACAGGGCCATTCCAAAGAATCGTTTTCGCATTACGAATAATTTCTGCTAATTCTTCTGCAGATTTATCGCCAATATCAAAAATTGATTCGCCTTCAACTACTTCGTTTACTGCTTTGTGAGTCGCTGATGCTGTTTCTGAAAACTCTGTTCCTACACGCACATCAACAGGTACTGGAATGCTTGTTGTTTTTGATAAACGTTGAGCTTCAGGAATTAAATCTACTTCACATAATGAATTGCCTACATTGTGACCTTCAGCTGCAATAAAGGTATTGGCAATACCACCGCCAACGATAAGCTGATCCGCAATTTTAGAAAGAGAATCTAAAACGGTTAATTTGGTTGATACTTTTGAACCACCCACAATCGCTAACATTGGGCGTTGTGGTTCTTTTAATGCTTTACCTAACGCATCTAATTCTGCTGCTAATAATGGGCCAGCACACGCAACTGGTGCATATTCAGCCACACCATAAGTTGAGCCTTCTGCACGGTGAGCAGTACCAAATGCGTCCATTACAAATACATCACAAAGTGCCGCATACTTTTTCGCTAACTCAGGGTCATTTTTCTTTTCACCTTTGTTAATTCGTACGTTCTCAAGTACAACGATTTCATTCTCATTGACCTCTACGCCATCTAAATAATCACGCACTAAACGAACTGGCACATCAAGTGCTTCATTTAAGTAATCTACAACAGGTTGTAATGAATTTGCTTCTTCAAAAACCCCTTCAGTTGGACGACCTAAGTGAGAAGTTACCATCACTTTTGCTCCTTTTTGTAGAGCAAGTTTAAGTGTTGGAATAGTCGCACGAATACGAGCATCTGACGTTACTTTGCCATCTTTTACTGGTACGTTAAGGTCAGCACGAATAAAAAGACGCTTACCTGCAAGGTCAAGATCTGCCATTTTTTTTACGGACATAGTGAGTTCCTCTTTTGATTTTCAAAATTAAAAACAGATTGATTATATCAGTTTCCTATTTATTTGGGCGAATGTAGATCAAATTATTCTGCAATTTTCTCTATTTTCTTTATTAAATAAATTAATTCACTTCTCATAAAAATCAGATCCAAATACTGGATTTTGTTATAAAATTGTAACATCGTTGTAAAAAATTAAGGAGTGAATTATGTCTAATACAACTAAAAATCCTTTACGGGGATTGATTATCTTAGGATTAGATTTGATCCTGTTCTTTTTCTTGCTCAATATATTACCTTTTTCAGAACAAGAAAATCGTGGGTTAGCATTACTGGTTTTTGTTGGCATACTTTGGCTAACAGAGGCTTTTAACATTACCGTCACCTCACTGATGGTTCCCGTTTTTGCTATTGGCTTGAATGTATTGCAAACAAAAGCAGCGTTTGCCCCCTTCTCTGAGCCAATTATTTTTATGTTCTTTGGTGGTTTTGTAATAGCCGCTGTGCTCAACATTCAAAAAATAGACCTATGGCTCGCTAACCATATTATTCGATTAGCGAAAGGCAATCTTAAACGCACCGTTATCTACCTCTTCCTTGTTACCGCTTTACTTTCTCTTTTTATCAATAATACCGCTGTGGCTGCAATGATGCTTCCGCTCACATTAGGTATTTTGCACCAAGTTGATTTTAAAACTAACCGCAATTTATATGTTTTCGTCTTATTAGGCATTGCGTTTAGCTCAAGTATCGGTGGTATGGGAACATTAGTGGGCAGTGCACCTAACGCCATTTTAGCTTCACAGCTCAAAATTTCTTTTTCAGAATGGTTAGCTTATGGAATGCCTGTGGCAATTTTATTGATGATTGCGATGGTACTATGTTTGCTATTTGTTCTACGCCCTAATTTTAATGTGAGTTTTGAAGTTAATGTAGAACAAATCCCTCTCACCCCACAACGATTAGCTACCTTGACCATATTTATAATTACAGCAATTTTCTTAGTATTCAGTAGCAGTATTGAGCCTATTTTGCGAAATTTATTAGGATTAAGTAGCTCTATCAAAAACTTTGATGCCGTTATTGCAATGATCGCTGTATTAGCATTCTGTATCTGCAATACAGCAAGCTGGCAACAAATTCAGGAACGCACTGAATGGGGCGTGTTGATGTTATTTGGTGGTGGCTTGGTATTAAGTATCGTACTAAGAGAAACAGGAGCGAGCAAAATTCTGGCAGATAGCATCGTTGCATTCATCGGACAACAACATTGGTTAATAATGACCATTGTAATGACAGCATTTATCGTCTTTTTAACCGAATTTACGTCTAATACCGCCAGTGCCGCCCTATTGATGCCAATTTATATCTCCGTTGCCCAGAATTTAGGTGTCCCGCCACTAGCATTAGCCGCCATTATTGCGTGTGGAGCTTCCTGTGCATTTATGTTACCTATTGCAACACCGCCAAATGCGATCGTCTTTGCAACAGGCTACATTAAGCAGAATGAAATGGTCAAAGTTGGTATTCTATTGAATATTGCTTGTATTATTGTTATCGGCTTCTTGTCTTATTTCTTGTGGATGACTTGGTGGTAGATTTGCTCAAAACTTATTAGGTGTAATGGACAAAAATCCCACATTTTTGTCCATTACACCATATAAAGAGAAAAAGAAGATTATAAAAATATATTTAATAAACCCAACAAAAGGAAGTAACACTACGCTTGAATTTTTAAACAATCACAAAGGCAAAATCATCTTAGGTACTTTAGTTGTAGGGTGGTAGGTGCATTCTATCAAAACGGCATTTTCATTCCAGGTGGTAGTTGAATACCCGCAGTAACACTTGCCATTTTCTCTTTTTGCATTTCTTCTGCACGACGCACCGCATCATTAAATGCAGCAGCAATCAGATCTTCTAGCATCTCTTTATCATCTTCCATTAACGAAGGATCGATTTCAATGCGGCGACAGTTGTGTGCACCGTTAATCGTAATTTTAACTAGCCCAGCTCCAGACTCCCCCGTTACTTCTAGTTGTGCGATCTCTTCTTGCATTTTCTGCATACGCTCTTGCATTTGCTGAGCTTGTTTCATTAATCCGCCTAAGCCACCTTTTCCAAACATTTTAAACCTCATTAAATCAAATAAAAAACGCCTTGCATTCTACTGAAGCAAGGCTTTGGGTGCAAGCAAGCGGTTAGATTTTACAAATTTTTTGCATAATCTGACCGCTTATCTCATCATTAAATCTTCGTTTTATCGCGAACCGCGCCTTTATCTGCCGATGTCGCAAAGTGTCCATAAACTTTTAAAGCAAATGATACCTCACGTTGGCGAGTTGCAGGTTTCCAGCCAAGTTTATCTTGCTCTGCTCGGCGAGCAGCAAGTTCTGCTTCTGGCACAACTAACTCAATCTTACGATTTGGAATATCAATTTCAATGGTATCGCCATCTTTGACAACGCCAATTAAACCACCTGCGGCAGCTTCTGGTGAGCAGTGTCCGATAGACAATCCTGATGTACCGCCAGAGAAACGTCCGTCTGTTAATAACGCACACGCTTTGCCTAATCCCATTGATTTGAGATAACTGGTTGGATAAAGCATTTCTTGCATTCCCGGTCCACCTTTTGGACCTTCGTAGCGAATCACCACAACGTGCCCTGCCTGTACTTTTCCACCTAAAATCCCTGCTACGGCATCCTCTTGGCTTTCAAAGACAATCGCTTTACCTGTAAATTTGAGAATACTTTCATCAACCCCTGCTGTTTTAACAATACAACCATCTAACGCAATGTTACCTGATAGCATTGCTAATCCACCGTCTTGGCTATATGCAAATTGTTTGCTACGGATACAGCCGTTTTCACGATCATCATCAACGCTATCCCAACGGCAATCTTGTGAGAAGGCTTGAGTGGTACGAATACCCGCAGGGCCTGCTCGGAAAAACTTATGTACTGCTTCGTCTTTTGTTAAAACAATATCATATTTCGCAATTTGTTCGGCAAGGCTCATTCCTAATACGGTACGAGTTTGATTTTTCAGTAAATTTGCACGATCTAACTCACCTAAAATTGCCATAATTCCACCAGCACGATGAACGTCTTCCATATGGTATTTTTGCGTATTTGGGGCAACTTTACTTAAACAAGGCACAACTCGAGAAAGACGATCAATATCTGCCATTGTGAAATCTACTTCTGCTTCTTGAGCTGCAGCTAATAAATGTAGTACGGTATTGGTTGAACCACCCATTGCAATATCAAGGCTCATCGCATTGTCAAAGGCATCTTTCGTTGCTATTGAACGTGGTAAAACTGAAACATCATCTTGTTCATAATAACGTTTGCAAAGTTCAACAATTTGTTTACCTGCATCTAAGAATAGTTGCTTACGGTCGGCGTGTGTAGCCAAACAAGAGCCATTTCCTGGTAAGCTTAAGCCTAATGCTTCGGTTAAGCAGTTCATTGAGTTTGCAGTAAACATTCCTGAGCAAGAACCACAAGTAGGGCAAGCAGAACGCTCAATTTGTTCGCTTTCTGCATCGGATACATTGGGATTTGCTCCTTGGATCATTGCATCAACCAAGTCTAATTTAATAATTTTATCGGATAATTTCGTTTTACCGGCTTCCATCGGGCCGCCCGATACGAATACAGTCGGAATGTTTAAACGCAATGCTGCCATTAACATTCCAGGGGTGATTTTGTCACAGTTAGAGATACAAACCATTGCATCGGCACAATGAGCATTCACCATATATTCTACGCTATCCGCAATGAGATCACGGCTTGGTAGCGAATACAGCATTCCACCGTGTCCCATTGCAATCCCATCATCTACTGCGATCGTATTAAATTCTTTTGCGACACCACCTGCTTTTTCAATTTCAGCAGCAACTAATTGTCCCATATCTTTTAAGTGAACGTGTCCTGGTACAAATTGAGTAAATGAATTCACCACCGCAATAATTGGTTTACCGAAATCATTTTCTTTCATTCCTGTTGCACGCCACAATGCACGTGCTCCCGCCATATTACGACCTTGTGTACTGGTCGCTGAACGTAATTTTGGCATAATCTCTCCAAGTTAATATGTTGTGTTTTAAAATATCGAAATACGGTGTTTCTATACCTTATATTACCTTTATTAACAAACGGGTACCAACGTGGTGCTCCTACATAAATGATAAAAAACATTTATTTTTCAATTGGTTAAAATTTATTTTGTAGGGATACACTGAGTGTGTCCGAATGAAAAAATTTGTCAATAATATGCTGTATGTTTACACCTTATCTTAATTTTCATCTTATGGTATAAAAGAATTTACAAGAAATCATCAAAAAAATGAACATTTTCTTCTTTAATATGCCCTAGACTTAATAATGATCGACTGAGTTCATATTGTTGATTAAATAAATAACTATTTCTGTATTTTTCTTCACTCTTAGTAAGAAATATTTGTTCTGAGATAATATCTTTTGGTACTCCAAATAATATTGTGCCAGCAAATCCAACTAAACTATCAAGTTTAAATCCTAATAAAAGCAATGTTTCAAATGCGATATGATCAGGAATGATAATAAGATGTTCAAAATTTTCCTTTATTCTATTATTCAATTCTTTTGCGTGAGGATGACCTTTGTAGAAAAATAGGTGGTCGTTTTTATTATTAAAAAACCGTCCTTCAGGTAAGGTCATTTCTTTAATCGCATTAAAGTGAATATTTTCTAAAACAGGTATAGAATCTTCAGAAATATTAAATACTGTTGTTCCTAGTAAAACAGTAGATTTATACATTTTTGAAAGATTAATTATATTATGAATATCATTTGTTTTTATATTTAATAGACTTGCCATCATATCTTTTTGATAATCACTAAAGCTATGGAACTTATTAAAATTCATTAATTCAATATTTCCCATTTGTTTTTTTAGCATTGGCAAGCAACCTTTATCCAATAAAGATGTATTACATAAGCAATAAGATGTCCTAATAACATTATTCCACAAATACCTAAACAATAATTGATTATGAACTCTAACATTTTGACATTTAACAAGGTTATTTAAGATTTCATTATGTTCTTTGATAGAATTAACTAAATTAACTTCATCTAATTTTGAAAGCTCATAGAGTGTTACTGCACCTTCAGCACCATCGTCATAAAAACAAAAACTGAAATTTTCAAATTTATCTCTATTATTGGCATATATAAAAATAATGTTTTTTAAGATTTCTAGAGAATGAAATAGGTTTATGTGCAATCTTATATCTAATTTAGATTGGCAGTTGTAAACAGTATGTTTAAAATCTTCAACTAGTTTTTCAATGTTATGTTCTACAACTTTGTATGTTATTACTTTTCCTTTGGGAAAAATATTTATTATATTTTCTGGAATTTCAAATCTAGATAATGCAAACCAACGAGTAGTATCTTTATCATTCAAGTTATCTATAAAATGATAAAAATAGTTTAATGTGGGTATAGTTGCAAAATCAATGTATATTTCAAATTTTTCCATTAGAGATCCTATTATGCAATAGTATTATTTAAATAATCTATTGCAATACTAATTGTTTCGTTAAATCAATCACTTGTTGAATTTGAGCTGGGGATAATTTACCTTCAGACACAAATTGCACTTTACCAGATTTATCTAAGACAGCAATAAAACTCTCTTTTTCTTTGAGTTGCCACGCTTTCTTAACAGTGCTGTTTTGATCTAAGATCACTTGGCTATGTGGGTTTTCTAATTTTCCATCTTCTGCACTGCTTTTCACAAAAGCACCCGTAGCGACTATTGCATCATCAGCATTGATAATTGTAGTGGTTTGGTATTTTGCACGATCAAAGCCTGCATTCTTAATGGCATTCATCAAGCCTTGATTTTTCTCTTTTACACTACTTCTACCCGCTAAGTGATGAACGACTCTCACTTTTCCAGATAAGCTCGCGGAAGACCACGTTTTATAGTTGATCTTTTTACCTTGTACAATGAGTTCCCCATCTTCTGCCACCGTAACAGAGGGTAAATTTGTATTTAACTGTACGTTATGTGCCATAGCACTATTTGCAAAAAATAGTGCTGAAATAACCGCTAGCAATGATAATTTTTTCATTTTTGACCTTTTTCTATTGAATTATTAAGTAATAGGAACTATATCGCTATTCTACACTGAAAGGCGAAATTAAGAGAACGGATCAGCCTATCGATCAATTTTCTTCTCGTTTAATAAGCAATTTTATGCTATTTTATACAACGTTTTTCTCTTGGTAGAAAAGAATTTATTGTTTATTTATGAATTTTAAGGAGCTTAATATGCAGCAAGGCGGCGGATTAGAAATGATCTTTATTTTAGTGATCTTCGGTTTAATCTTCTATTTTATGATTTACCGTCCACAAGCAAAACGCCAAAAACAACAACGTGAACTTCTCGCTAGCTTAGCAAAAGGTAATGAAGTGCTAACAAGCGGTGGTTTAGTGGGTAAAATTACTAAAGTATCGGCAGACGATGAAAATATCGTGATTGCGTTAAATGATACAACAGAAGTCACTATCCAACGTGCATTCGTGGTTGCAGTGTTACCAAAAGGTTCATTGAAATCTCTTTAATTCTTTCTTTTAAATACGGGGATGTATTGTGTTAAACCGTTTCCCTCTTTGGAAGAACCTAATGGTGATCTTTGTGATCGCCATTGGTGCTTTATACGCCCTTCCAAATTTATATGGCGAAGATCCTTCTGTACAAATTTCTGGTACAAGAGGACAACAAGCCTCTGGTGAAACTCTCACCAAAGTTCAATCTGTTCTTCAATCAATGAATATCACACCAAAAGCAATGAGTTTAGAAAACGGCTCTATTTTGGTACGTTTAAATAAAGATGAAGAGCAACTTCCTGCTAAAGAAAAAATTTCTGAAGCACTTGGCAATAATTATTCTGTGGCATTAAATCTTGCACCAGCGACACCTGAGTGGCTTACCTCTATCGGTGGCGAGCCAATGAAACGTGGTTTAGATTTGCGTGGTGGTGTTCGTTTCTTAATGGAAGTGGATATGAAAACCGCTTTGACGAAACAGCAAGATCAGCTACAAGAAACGCTACGAGCAGAATTTCGTAAAGAGAAATTGCAGTATAAAGCGGTGAAAAAAGCAGATAACTTCGTCAATGAAGTTGAATTTGTAGATAGTGAAACAGCTGATAAAGCGGTTCGTTATCTTCGCAGAACGCATACCAATTTAGAGGCTGCTCGTCTTTCTCCAACTGAAGTAACAGTTAGCCCATCAGCTCAAGGTTTAGCAACAGCTCGTGATACTGCGATTGAGCAAAATCTTTCCATTTTGCGTAAACGTGTTGAAGAGTTAGGTGTTTCTGAGCCGACTATTCAGCGTCAAGGTGCGGATCGTATTGTGGTTGAATTACCAGGGGTACAAGATACGGCTAGAGCAAAAGAAATTTTAGGGGCGACAGCGACTCTTGAATTCCGTTTAGTGAATGCTACGGCTAACCCTGAATCTGCTGCTCGAGGCATTATTCCAGCAGATTCTGAGATCAAACACACTAAAGATGGTGTGCCGACAATTCTTTTCCGTAAGGCTGTGTTAGGTGGAGAACATATTATCAATGCAAATTCAGGTGTAGATGATAAAGGTTTACCGCAAGTAAGCATTAACCTTGATAGTGAAGGTGGTGAGCTGATGTCTGCTGCAACTAAGACTGCAGTAGGTAAGCCAATGGCAACACTTTATAGTGAGTTTAAGGACTCAGGTCGTCGTGATGATAAAGGTAAAGTGATTTTAGAAAAACACGAAGAAGTTATCAATATTGCAACAATCAACTCTCGCTTAGGTAGCCAGTTCCAAATTACTGGGATTGATAGCCCTGCTGAAGCACAAAATTTAGCGGTGTTATTACGTTCTGGTGCATTAATTGCTCCGATCGTCATTGTTGAAGAGCGTACTATCGGGGCATCTTTAGGGGCAGATAACGTTGCTCAAGGTATGGAAGCAGGCTTGTTAGGCTTAGGTTTAACCATCTTATTCTGTGTGGTTTACTATAAAGTATTCGGTTTATTCGCCACAGGTGCATTGTTAGCAAACCTTGTTTTAACCGTTGGTTTAATGTCGCTAATTGGTGCAACGCTCACAATGCCTGGCATTGCAGGGATTGTGCTAGCTGTTGGTATGTCAGTAGATGCTAACGTATTGATTTATGAGCGGATTAAGGAAGAAATCCGTAATGGACGTTCCATTCAACAAGCAATTCACGAAGGTTATAATGGTGCATTCACCAGTATCTTTGACTCTAACTTAACAACAGTATTAACGTCATTGATTCTTTATGCAGTAGGTACTGGGCCTGTAAAAGGCTTTGCGGTTACCTTAGCATTAGGGGTAATGATCTCAATGTTTACGGCAATTACGGGAACTCGTATGTTAGTAAACTGGGTTTACGGTGGTAAACGTGTTAAAAAACTTTGGATTTAGGGGAATCAAATGACTGCACAAACAGAAAAAGAGGTAGAAATTAAGCTACCATATCGATTGGTTCCTTTTATGAGATACCGAATGATTGCGTTCCTGTTTTCGATTATTGTGACAGGTTTGTGTATCTTTACGGTAGCAACAAAAGGTTTTAACTGGGGGCTTGATTTTACAGGCGGAACAGTTATTGAAACCAATTTCTCTCAACCTGCGGACTTAGCTAAAGTGCGTGATGTATTGGATAAAAATGGTTATCCAAGTGCATTAGTGCAAACCTTTGGTGGGCAAAAAGATGTAATGATCCGTCTTCCTGCATCGGCTGGCGATATGACATTGGGCAACAAAGTAATGGATTTAATCCACCACGAACTTGATGCCGAAGCAAAGATTCAAAGTATTGAGTTTGTCGGCCCAAATGTAGGGGAAGAGCTAACACAAGGGGCGATTTATGCGACTTTAGCAACCCTTGCAATGTTACTACTTTACGTTGGTATTCGTTTTGAGTGGCGTTTAGCTGTGGGGGGGATTATTGCTCTCTTCCACGATGTAATGGTAACTATCGGGGTATTCTCATTCCTACAAATTGAAATTGACTTAACCTTTGTTGCAGCAATTTTATCGGTAGTGGGTTACTCGTTGAATGATAGTATCGTGGTTTTTGACCGTGTGCGTGAGAATTTCCCGAAAATTCGCCGAGCAAGTTCAATAGAAGTAGTTGATATTTCATTAAGCCAAACGCTTTCTCGTACATTGATGACATCGGTAACCACATTATTTGTCGTTCTTGCTCTTTATTGGTTAGGGGGCCCGACATTACATAGTTTCTCACTCGCATTACTGATTGGTATCGGTTTTGGTACTTATTCATCAATCTATATTGCGATTGGTGTTGCTTTACAACTTGGCTTGAAACGTGAACATATGATTCAACCTGTTGTAGAAAAAGAAGGTGCTGATCAAAAATCGTTAATCGATTATTAAACTAGCATTAAGTGAATAAGCGGTAAGATATGTAAAAAATTTTGCAAATCTTACCGCTTTCTTTTAGCTGTTTTTACTTTTTAAAATGTAGTAAGCATTTACGCATACGACAAAAATATTTAGTCCTGCGACAGGTAATGAGCCGATTAACAATCCATATATAACAAAGCAAACACCGCCAATAGCATTGACTAAACGCAATTTAATCACATCTTTTAATAGGAATGAGCCTGCGACAAGTAACATTGCAACATAGCCCAGAATTTCAATATAGTTCATTTTATTTTCCTTATTTAACTATGAGTTGATTTATTCTAATCATAATTTCTCTTTTTGTCGGTAGCTGTTTTTAACGCAAAGGTTTGCGTCAAAAAAATTTACAAAAAAACTGCTTTTTTACACAAAATAGCGTAAAATTAGCCATATTTTTGTACTAGTAAAGTAGTATTTTTTAATGGATTCCTTATTACAATTTCTGAGTTTATTTTTAACTAATATTACCTGGATAGGAGCATTAGAATTAGGGCTTATTTATGCTTTAGTTGCGTTAGGTGTGCTGATCTCTTATAAAATCTTAGATTTCCCAGATTTAACTGCAGATGGTAGCTTCCCTCTTGGCGGTGGTGTTTGTGTGTTATGTATCCTTAACAACATTGATCCTTGGGTTGCAACGTTATTTGGTATGTTTGCTGGGGCGATTGCAGGAGTTATCACTGCAAGTTTGCACATTGGCTTTAAGATTGAAAAATTATTAGCCAGTATCTTAATGATGATTGCTCTCTATTCAATAAATCTACGCATAATGGGGAAACCAAACGTTTCTCTGTTAGGCGATCCAACGGTTTACGATAGTATTTTTGCTAGTGATGACTTACAACTAGCGATTGTTCGCCTACTGATTGCAATCTTCGTGGTGATTATTGCCAAATTATTATTTGATCTCTTTTTTGCTACTCAAGTCGGTTTAGCGGTACGAGCAACGGGAACAAACGCTCGAATGGCTAAAGCACAGGGGATTGCGATCAATAAAATGACTTTACTGGGAATGGCAATTTCAAATGGGCTTATTGCACTTGCAGGTAGCTTATATGTGCAAAGTAACGGTGGTTTCGATATTTCTATTGGGGTAGGGACAATTGTTATTGGGCTTGCCGCTGTGATTATTGGCGAGGCGATTTTCTCTGCTAAACGTATTATTTGGCTGACCTTTGCGGTTATTGTAGGTTCTATTTTATACCGTTTCTTTATTGCACTTGCTCTTAATAATGAAACACTGAACGGTATTGGTTTAGGTCCACAAGATCTTAACCTGATCACTGCATTATTGGTTGTTGCTGTATTAGTGATTCCTAAATTTAAACAAAAGTTTTCAATGAAGAAGGGGCAATAAATGATTGAACTACGCAACCTGTTTATTACCTTTAATAAAGGAACTGCTATTGAAAACCCTGTTTTACGAGGATTATCACTTGATGTTGCCGAGGGTGAATTTGTCTGTGTCATTGGCAGTAATGGTGCAGGTAAATCGACACTGCTAAATGCAATTAGTGGTGAATGTCGTGTTGATTCTGGCAACATTCTTATTCAAGGTAAAGACGTTAGTCAAACAACAAGTTGGCAGAGAGCAAATTTAGTTGCTCGAGTATTTCAAGATCCAATGGCTGGTACTTGCGAATCGCTCACGATTGAAGAAAATATGGCTCTAGCGTATCAACGTGGACAAAAAAGGGGATTCGGCTTTGCTTTAAATCGCCAATTGCGTGAGCATTTCCGAGAAAAACTATCATTATTAGGGCTAGGGCTAGAAAACCGTTTAACCGACCAAATGGGGCGTTTATCGGGTGGACAACGTCAGGCAGTGAGTTTACTGATGGCATCTTTACAACCTTCTAGTATCTTATTACTTGATGAACATACCGCAGCTCTTGATCCTAAAACCACCGCTTTTGTACTTGAACTGACAAATAAAATCGTTAGAGAGCAGAAACTCACCACTTTAATGGTAACTCACTCAATGCGACAAGCTCTCGATTATGGCGACCGTACAGTGATGTTACATCAAGGACAGGTGGCCTTTGATGTTTCTGGTGAAAATCGTAAACAGATGGACGTACCTGATTTACTTCGCTTATTTGAGCAAAGCCGCCACGAACAATTAAGTGATGATGGATTACTGTTTGGTAGTTAATTAAAAATGAATTATGGTCTTATTCAAGATTATAATGTATCTAGATATAAATTTTCACACTCAAATTTCAGCCTAGCATTTCAAACTTTTTGAGATTATGGTATATTTGCCATTTTAGTAATTAGCGTATCATTCTCATCTACAAATGAGAATAAACCGCCCAGAAGTGTAAGATGGCAAAGCAAGATTCAGATTGTATTACGCTTGATCTGTTCGATTCACTGCCAAAAGTTGGGCGACCACGCTCAAATCCATTAAGTCGAGAGCAGCAGTTACGCATTAACAAACGCAATCAATTAAAACGAGATCGCTCTTCAGGGTTAAGACGAATTGAGCTAAAACTTCATTCAGGCTTAATTCAATCTTTAGAAGAACAAGCTCTACTAAGGGGCATTTCTCGTGGGCAGTTAATTGAACAGATTTTAAGTGAACATATCAATGGATAATCCATTCATTAAATATAGGTAAATTAAATGGCAGTTGTTGGTTTATTTTACGGTTCAGATACCGGAAACACAGAAAATATTTCAAAAATGATCCAAAAACAAATTGGAGCAGAGCTGATTGATATTCGTGATATTGCAAAAAGCACGAAAGAAGATATAGAAGCCTATGACTTCTTATTGATTGGTATTCCGACTTGGTATTATGGCGAATCTCAAGCAGATTGGGACGATTTTATGCCAACCTTAAAAGAAATTGATTTTACAGGTAAAGTTGTCGGTATTTTCGGCTGTGGCGACCAAGAAGATTATGCAGAATATTTCTGTGATGCAATGGGAACTGTGCGTGATGTTATTGAACCAAATGGTGGTGTCATTGTTGGACACTGGCCAACAGAAGGATATAGTTTTGAAGCATCACAAGCCTTAGTTGATGAAAATACATTTGTCGGCTTGTGTATTGATGAAGATCGCCAACCTGAATTAACCGAAGATCGTGTTAATCGTTGGTGCAAACAAATTTTTGATGAAATGTATTTAGCAGAATTAGCTTAATTCTCGTAAACGGAGCATAAAATGTCTGAAGAAAACGTACAATTACTCAAGAAAGTTGGGCTAAAAGTGACTGAACCACGCTTAACTATTCTTGAACTGATGCAAAATACGCGTGAGCAAATGCAACATTTCTCAGCGGAAGATATTTATAAATTGTTGTTAGAAAAGCAATCAGAGATTGGTTTAGCGACCGTTTACCGTGTATTAAATCAATTTGAAGAAGTTGGGATTTTAACTCGTCATAATTTTGATGCGAATAAAGCGGTATATGAGCTTAATTTTAATCACGAACACGATCATATTATCTGTATGGATTGTGGTAAAGTGTTTGAGTTTAAAGATCCTGATATGGAACGCCGTCAGCGTGAAATTAGCCAACAACACGGTATGGAGCTTACAAACCATAGTCTTTACCTTTATGGCAAATGTAGCAATATCCAAAAATGTGATGAAAAAGATAAAAGCTAAGCTAACACCTTTGATTTTTGTTAATTAACACCAAGCGGTGAGATTTTGTAAAATTATTGCAAGATCCCACCGCTTACGCATATTTGAATAACGTAGAATTTATGTCTAACAATATTACAGAAGCTGTTCCTGCTAAAGTTCGTCAGCCACGCAAAATCTCACCATTTTGGCTCTTGCCTTTGGTGGCTTTTATTATTGGCTCGCTACTTTTTTTTCAAATTTTAAAAGAACGTGGCGAAGATATTACCATTCGTTTCCACGATGGTGCGGGAATTACCGCAGGTAAAACGACTATTCGTTATCAAGGTTTACAAATTGGTTTAGTGAAGAAAGTTAGTTTTACTGATGGGTTAAAAGAAGTTGAAGTTACCGCAGAAATTAACCCTGAGGCCAAATCTGTGCTACGTTCCGAAACTAAATTTTGGCTTGTCAGACCAACAGCATCGTTAGCAGGTATTTCAGGGCTAGATACGTTAGTTTCAGGTAACTACATAACTTTACTTCCTGGCGAAGGGAGTAGTGAAGATGAATTTATTGCTGAAAATGAGCCACCATTAGTTCCGTTGAATGAAGGCGATTTAATGGTGAAACTACTCGCTGATGATCTTGGTTCTATTGCTGTTGGGGCAAGTGTTTACTTCCGTAAAGTGCCTGTTGGAACCGTAGCGGATTACCGCTTTACCAAAGATCAGAAGAAAGTTGAGATAGAGCTTATAATTGATAAAAAATATGCCAATTTAGTTAAACAAGATAGCCATTTCTGGAATATTAGCGGTATAAAAGCTGATCTTAATATGGCAACGGGCTTCTCTATTCAAATGGATAGCCTGTTATCAGTAGTGCAAGGGGCGGTGGCATTTGATTCACCTGAACATTCTGAGCAAGCAAATCAAGGTCAAGAATATACGCTATATAGTGATTTGAAAACTGCCAAACGTGGTATTGAGGTCGATATTACTTTACCTGCCAATACGACCCTTCAAGCTAATGAAACAGGTGTGTTTTACCAAGGTATTCAGATTGGTATCTTATCTCAATTAGATTCTCCTCTTGATAGGCTGAAAGGTCTTAAAGGCAATGAATACATTAAAGGTAAATTGTTGATTGACCCAAATTATCAAGAGCTATTACGAGCCAATTCAGTCATCGTTTTGAAACAGCCTAAATTTTCTTTGAATAAAGAACAATTAACGAAATTAGGCGAAGTTTTTCGTGGCAATTATTTTGAGTTAATCTCTGGCGATGGTGAGCCAAGCAAACAGTTTGTCGTACAACGTAATGATGATTTTCTCCTAAATCGTGCAGATACCACCAGTTTTACACTTACCGCACCGCAATCTTATGGTGTCGATCAAGGGCAAGGGATTTATTACCACGATGTGCAAATTGGTGAGTTATTAAAGCGAGATGTAACTGTTGAAGATGTAACATTTACTGCGATTATTTTCCCTGAATATCGCCATTTAATTGGGCAACAAAGTAAATTTGTGGCGATTTCTAACTTAGATGTATCAATTGGCTTAGATGGAATGCGTATTCACGCAGGTTCGCCGACTTCTTGGCTACAAGGCGGTATTCGTTTATTAGACGGCAAACCAAGCGGTAAGATCCAAGCTCAATACCCCTTATACAAAGATCTTGAAAGTGCCGAGAGCGGTTTAATTAGCAGTGAGAAGAAAGCAACTCTGAGCTTGAGTGCAATGGAATTATCGGGGATTGATAAAGGCTCTGTGATTCTTTATCGTAAATTCCCGATTGGCGAAGTGTTAGCCATTCGTCCACAAAAGAGCCGTTTTGATGTTGATCTCTTTATAGAACCCAAATATCGTCATTTAATTAGCGAGCATAGTCGTTTTTGGATTGAACCCGCCGTTAAAGTAGATTTATCGACAAATGGTTTAAGCCTACAAGCCGATCCGCTACTTCGCACTTTAAAAGGGGCGATTAGCTTTGATAATAATGGTGCGAAAAATAACCGTATATTGTATGCGAGCTTTGATAAAGCCCGTTCAGGTAATACTTATGTTACATTGGTGGCTAAAGATGCTTCTAAATTGAGTGAAGGAATGCCAATAAAATATATGGGATTAACTATTGGTAAAGTAGAAACGCTCAAATTAGAAAATGCAAAAAAACAAGTGAAAGTTACCGCTTTCATTGATGGGCAATATTTTAATACAGTGGCTAAAGCAGGTAGCCAATTTAAAGCGATTTCCCCAGAAGTGAGTACAACTGGCTTTAAAAATTTAGATGCAGCATTACAAAATTATATTGCCGTTGAAGTTGGCTCAGGTGGGAAAAAGACAGAATTTACCTTAGCAGATACGGATACGTTATCAACGCAGTATAGTAATGGTTTTCCAATTATTGTTGAAACCACCGATGCAAATGGTATCACGCCTGATGCACCAGTGCTGTATCGTGGAATGCAAGTTGGAATTGTAAAACGCTTGAGTTTAAGTGAATTAGGCGATAGAGTGCTTATTCATTTACAAATTAGCTCGCAATACAGCCATTTGGTGCGTAAAAACTCACAGTTTTGGACAGCATCTGGCTACACAATGGATATTAGCTTAAGTGGAGCGAGTATTAACTCAGGCACAATGTCGCAATTACTGAATGGCGGTATCGCTTTTTCAACGCCATCGGGCAAAGTTGTACAACCACAAGCCGAAGCCAATCGCCGTTTCCGACTCCAACGTAAAACACCAGAAGATGCGTTAGGTTGGGATCAAGGTGTTGCAGAATAATAACTAAGATTAAATTAGGAGTAAAAAATGCCATTATTAGATAGTTTTAAAGTTGATCACACTCGAATGAATGCCCCTGCAGTGCGTGTTGCTAAAACAATGACAACACCGAAAGGGGATACCATTACGGTTTTCGATTTACGTTTTGTTCGCCCAAATATTGATATTTTACCTGTGCGTGGTATTCATACGATGGAGCATTTATTCGCAGGTTTTATGCGAGATCATCTCAATAGTGATCGTGTTGAAATCATTGATATTTCACCGATGGGTTGTCGAACAGGATTTTATATGTCGCTCATTGGTGAGCCAAGTGCTGAAGAAGTGGCTCAAGCGTGGACAAATGCAATGCACGATGCGCTGAACAAAGTACCCGATGAATCAAAAATTCCTGAATTAAATGAATTTCAATGCGGTTCTTATAAAGAGCATTCACTTGCAGAAGCACACGAGATTGCACGCAACGTGTTAAAACAACCTATCGGTATTAACCGCAATGAAGATTTAGCATTAGATGAGAAATTACTAAATCCATAATCATTTTATCTTTGAAAGCGGTCGGTTTTGGGGAGTTTTTTGCAAATTATTCTTCGAAACTGACCGCTTGCGTTTTTTATTTTTAAGGAAAATCAATGTTTGATAAATTATTTTCGTGGTTTGAAAATCGGGTAAATCCTTACCCCGATGAGCAACCTAAAACTCCAAAAGGAAAGTTATTACCTTTTATTTTAGGTACAACCAAAGGTTTTCGTTTTTATTTGCTGATTGCTATCTTTTTTAGCATTGTTTGTGGTGTGGTTGATGCACTACTTTTCCAATTTGTTGGCGAAATTGTCGATTGGATTGGTAAATACTCCCCAGCAGAATTATTTGCGAAAGAATGGCACTCAATGCTCTTTATGCTGTTTATTTTCTTCATTGGTATGATTGCGACTTTCTTATACTCAAGTGTTCGTTTCCAAACAATGCAAGGCGTTATGCCAATGCGATTACGTTGGAATTTCCACCGTTCAATGCTTGGGCAAAGTATGGCGTTCTACCAAAACGAATTTGCAGGCCGAGTTTCAGCAAAAGTGATGCAAACAGCATTGGCAGTGCGTGATGTGATAATGACTTTTGTTGAAATGATTACCTATGTAGTCGTCTATTTAATTACTTCAAGCGTTATTTTATTGCAGTTTGATGCTCTATTATTACTGCCATTTGCGTTATGGATTGTCGTTATGAGTGGCAGTATTTATTACTTTGTTCCTCGCTTAAGTAAGGCTTCACAAGAACAATCTGACGCTCGTAGCTTGATGACGGGAAGAATTACCGATGCTTATTCCAACATTGCTACCGTTAAGCTCTTTTCTCACGGACAACGTGAGTCAGGCTATGTAAAAGAATCAATGGAAGAATTTATGGTAACAGTGCATAAACAGATGCGTTTAGTAACCCTCATTGACACCTTAACCTATATCAATTCGATTGCTCTTGTGATTTTTTCGTCTGCTATTGGTATCTGGTTATGGGCTGATAGTATTGTTACCGCAGGAGCAATCGCAACATCACTCGCTTTAGCATTACGTCTTAAAGGTTTCTCACAATGGATAATGTGGGAATTTGCTCGCCTGTTTGAACATATTGGCACAGTACAAGATGGAATGGAAACGCTCTCAAAGCCACATTCTATTGTAGATGATAAAGACGCAAAACCATTAAAGGTAGAGAATGGCGACATTCACTTTAAACAGGTTGATTTTGCATATAGTGAAACTAAACCATTACTCAAAGGTTTTGATTTACATATTAAAGCGGGCGAAAAAGTTGGTCTAGTCGGGCGAAGTGGGGCAGGTAAATCAACCTTAACGAATTTGTTATTACGTTTTTATGACGTACAAAATGGCTCAATTGAAATTGATGGTCAAAATATTCGTCACATTACACAAGAGAGCTTACGCTCGCAAATTGGGTTAGTTACCCAAGATACTTCACTTTTACATCGTTCTATTCGAGAAAATTTACTTTATGGTCGCCCAACAGCAACGGAAGAAGAGATGATTGATGCCGTTGCTCGTGCATCGGCAACAGATTTTATACCACATCTTTCTGACTCTAAAGGAAGAACTGGTTATGATGCTCACGTTGGTGAACGTGGTGTGAAATTGTCGGGCGGACAGCGTCAGCGTATTGCGATTGCACGAGTGATGTTAAAAGATGCCCCGATTTTATTACTTGATGAAGCAACCAGTGCGTTAGATTCTGAAGTAGAAGTCGCTATTCAAGAAAATTTAACCGAGCTAATGGAAGGAAAAACCGTAGTTGCTATTGCTCACCGACTATCGACTATTATGGCAATGGATAGGCTTATTGTATTAGATAAAGGGGAAATTGTTGAGCAAGGCACCCACGAAGAACTACTGGAACAGAATGGGGTTTATGCGAAATTATGGGCTCACCAAAGCGGCGGATTTTTGCCTGAGTAGATAATTATTTAGCTTGAGGTTCATTTAAAGCGGTAAGATTTGACGATTATTTTGCAAAAAATACGAAAAATCTTACCGCTTATTTGTTAAAAATTTGTGAGCTTATTCACAGTTTTATCATTTGCTTGTGTCAATCTTCATAAGTTTTGCTATATTGCCGAAATGTTTATTCTGATGTTGTGGGTGATCTATGTCTTCAAACCAAGTTCTCAATGATACAAAAACCTTCAGAAATGGGGCCATTCTCATCATTGATATTATCTTATTTTTCTCGTTATTAGCATTTTTACCTTTCGAACCAATGGCAAATAAAGGTTTAGCTCTGTTAGCCTTTGTGGCAGTATTGTGGCTTACAGAAGCACTACACGTTACTATCACAGCTTTGCTTGTGCCTATTCTATCCATTGGATTGGGATTAGTCAGTTCTAAAGAAGCCTTAGCGACTTTTGCAGATCCAACCATCTTCTTATTCTTTGGTGGCTTTGCTTTAGCAACAGCATTGCATATTCAGCAATTAGATAGAATGATTGCAAATAAAATTATGGCAATGGCAAGGGGTAAACTCTCTTTAGCAGTTATTTATCTCTTTGCAGCTACGGCATTACTTTCAATGTGGATCAGCAATACCGCAACAGCAGCAATGATGCTACCACTTGCAATGGGCGTATTAAGCAAATTAGATAAAAATGCACATCATAATACTTATGTGTTCGTGTTATTAGGAATTGCATATAGTGCAAGTATTGGTGGAATGGGAACATTAGTCGGTAGCCCACCAAATGCGATTGTAGCGTCAAACTTAAATTTAACTTTTGCGGACTGGTTAGGTTATGGCTTACCGATTATGATTATCCTAATGCCATTGATGTTAGGGATTTTATATGTCGTATTTAAACCAAACTTAAGTCAAAAATTTGAGTTTAATTTTGAAAAAATTGAATTAAATCGTAGTCGTATTATTACGCTTGTTATTTTTATTTCGATTGCTCTTTGTTGGGTATTTAGCAGTAAGTTAAATCCTTTCATTTCAAGTATTTTAGGCGTGAAAAGCATCGGTAGTTTTGACAGTATTGTTGCATTATTTGCCGCAGTATTACTCTGTGTAACTCGAGTTGTAAATTGGGATCAAATTCAAGAGAATACAGAATGGGGCGTATTGATGCTTTTCGGCGGTGGTTTAACATTAAGTGCAGTGTTAGGCAAAACAGGAGCTAGTAAAGTAATGGCAGATGGTATTGTCTTTATGATTGAAGGCGGGCATTTCTACTTAATTGGCTTAATTGTTGCTGCATTTATTATCTTCTTAACCGAATTTACTTCAAATACAGCAAGTGCTGCATTGCTTGTGCCAATCTTTATTTCTATTGCTCAAGCATTAAATATGCCACCAGTTGGATTAGCTTTAATTATCGGTTTAGGTGCATCTTGTGCCTTTATGCTACCAGTGGCAACACCACCAAATGCCATTGTGTTTGGTACGGGTGAAGTAAGACAAAGTGAAATGGTCAAAGCAGGTTTTTGGCTTAACCTAATTTGTATCTTTGTTATTGCAACTTATGGATACTTATTCTGGTTATAACTGAGCATATGATTACGAAAAACGGTCAGATTATTATTTATCTGACCGTTTTTTACTATCTTTTTAAAATAAACATCGGGGTCCTACTGACAGGATCAGGGTGGATTTCTACATCAAGATCAAACACCTGTTTCAATAGTTCAGCATTCATTACCTCATCGGGAGAACCCTGTGCGATTAAATTTCCTTGCTTTAAAACAACCAAATGATCGCAATAACGGCACGCCTGATTCAGATCGTGTAATACCGTAATTACCGTTTTTCCTTTCTGCTGTAAATGACGCATCATCGACATTAACTCAGCTTGGTGATTGAGATCTAAATAAGTAGTTGGCTCGTCTAATAAAATAATATCCGCATTTTGAGCTAATGTCATTGCTAGAAAGACTCTCTGCTGTTGCCCTCCAGATAAGTCACTCACTAACTTATCTGCTAACTCAACCACTTGAGTTTGTTGCATTGCTTGCTCAACTAATTGCTCATCTTTTTCGCTTAATTTTCCCCATAAATTTAGATAGGGAGATCGCCCATAAGCAACCAATTCTCTTACGCTAATGCCTTCGGGAACAAGATGCTGTTGTGGCAAGAATGATAAAATTTTGGCATATTCTTTAGCAGATATTTGCCAAATATCTGAGGTTTGATGGCAAACTTTACCATTTTTAGGCTTTAGTAAACGAGCTAATGATTTTAGTACCGTTGATTTACCACAGCCATTTGGACCGATAAGACCAATGATTTTCTGGTTCGGTAGGGTTAAATTGAAATCCTGCACAATCACTTTATCGTGGTAGGCAAGCTGAAGATGTTCTACAACTAAACTCATTATTTGGCTCTCATTAATAAATAGAAGAAATACGGTGCTCCAAGAATGGCGGTTAGAATCCCAGCTGGAATTTCAACAGGTGGAGCAATGATACGAGCTAAAATATCGGATAATAATAGCAATATAGCACCAAGTAATAAGGCAGCAGGTAATAATCGTCGATGACGACCACCGACTAAATGCCTTGCTAAGTGTGGTGCAACTAATCCTAGAAAAGCAATAGGTCCACAAATGGCGACAGCTGTCGTTGCTAACGCAACGGCTAAAAGCAAAATTAAAATTTGAGTTTTACTGATATGTACACCTAATGTCGCTGCTTTTTGTTCTCCGAGAGCTAAAGTATCTAAATCTCGACAAAATATAAAAGGTAATGGTAATAAAATAAGCAACCAAGGTAATATAACGGTAAGATAAGACCAACTTCTTCCCCATAAACTGCCTGTCAGCCAAAGCATTGCCGAATTGATGTCGAGTGGATTAGAGAGCATCAAATAATGACTGATTGCCGCCCATAATGCTGAAAGAGCCACGCCAATAATTGCCATTTTGATCGGGCGGAAATGAAAGCCACAGATAATCCATAAAATCACAAAAGAGAGAATACCGCCAATAAAAGCAAAAATAGGTAGCCAATAGAATGCAATTCCAGGAAAGAAAACTAAACAAAGAACTGCAATAAGTCCTGCTGCATTATTGATACCTAAAATATCAGGTGATGCAAGAGGATTTCTTACTACACTTTGAATCAACACGCCTGAAACCGCTAGTGCTCCGCCCATCAGTACCGCTAGAATGGCTCTAGGTAAACGATATTCAAAAAGTGTAAAATAATGCGGATTATTCGGTTCTTGTAAAATTTGCCAGATTTCCTGTAATGATAGGCTATATGTGCCAAGCTGTAAGCTCAATATAAAAAGTACGAGCGTAATAAGGAGCGTTATCGGATAAAATCCAATTTGCAAAAAATAGCGTAAAACAGACCGCTTAAATATATTCATTAACGCTTTCCTCTTGCAAAGAGTACAAAAATGGGGGCTCCGATGAGGGCAAGAATAGCTCCTGCAGGAATTTCACTTGGGAAAGTAACTGCTCGGGCGGTAATGTCTGCCAGTAGCATTAGACTTCCGCCTAAAATCATCGACATCGGCAAGGTTTTACGTAAATCATAACCGATATAGTAGCGAGCAAGATGGGGAATTAGTAACCCAATAAATGCCACAGGACCAGCAATACTAACACTTGAGCCAATAATCAGCAGTGCTACAATGTTAGCCAGCCAACGTAAACGAAATAAATCGACACCTAAAGATTGGGCTGATTCATCACTTAAATTCAATAAATTAAGTTTTTGAGCAAAAAAAGTACAAAATATAACACTGAGCAAGAAAAAGGGAAGAATAATCCACCATTCCACCCAGCGAGTATGAGCAATTCCTCCTGCTAACCAGTTAATAATATTAGCAGCGTGATCTTCTGCAATAATAATGACTAATTTAGTCAATGCTGCACAAAATAACGAAACAGCAATCCCTGCTAAAATAACACGATGGCGATCGGAGTTTGAACGCCAACCTCCACTAATTAGCATTACTAATAACCAGCTTAAGCCACCACCGACACTGGCAATAAACGCAATACTATATCCTGAAAAGAAAGCTGGCATTACGGCAGTTGCTGTAACCATCGCCAAACTTGCACCTGCATTGACACTAAGTAGGGAGGGGGAAGCTAGAGGATTACGTGTGATCGTTTGAAGTAATGCTCCAGCAACCGCAAGATTTGCTCCCATTACTATCGCAACTAAGGAGCGTGGTAAACGTAGATCCCAAATCGTAATTTGGATCAGCTCATCATCACTGCCATAAAAGGCTTGAAGAGTTTCAAACCCTGATATAGCGGTTGGGTAGTACAAAAAAAGGCTTCCCCATAAAAGTATAATTAATACAAAAATGGGGAAGCTCCAACAAGCAAACGTTCTCATTATTTCGCAGATTTATTTACGAAATCTTGTACTTCTTTAGCGATAATTTCAGCGGCATCAATACCACGAGCTCGAGACCAAAGATTACCATCTACCGTCATAATTTGGTTATTTTTTACCGCAGGGATAACTTTCCATAATGCTTCGTTTTCCCATTTTTTAGCAATACTTTCATCACGATAGTGAGTTAAAATCATTAATTCTGGCTTTTCTGCAACGACTTGCTCCAAGCCAACAGCACTATTTGGTTTATTATCCGAGGTTGCTTTTGGCATTTCAAAACCGAGTTTCTCAATTAAGCCACCAGCGTAAGATTCATTATTGAATAAATGGAATTGAGTTTCACGAGAAACGCCAATGATCGCTTTTTTTCCTTTCGGCAAACTTTTAGCAATATCGTTAATATATTGTTCGTGTTTAGCAATACGTTCTTTCATTTCATTTGATTTACCTAATAAATCACCGATTTTCTGTGCAGTTTCTAAATTTTCCGCATAGTTCTCGTTACGAGAGTTAAATACAACCGTTGGAGCAATTTTCTTTAACTCTTCATATACGGCAGAATGGCGGTTATCATCTGCAATAATTAAATCGGGTTTTAATGCTGCAATTGCTTCTAAACTTGGTTGGGAGCGAGTACCGACAGATTCCCAAGGCTGAACTTTATCACGCACTTGCTGAAGAATACGAGTTTTATCGTTATCATCAGCTACACCAACAGGGCTCACGCCAATTTGAGCAAGAGCATCAACATAAGAATATTCCAACGCTACTATTCGTTGCGGTACAGTGTCCAATGTAAAATCGCCTTTACGGTCTTTAACTGTAACCGCATTTGCGAAGTGGCTTGTAGCGAAAAGAGAAAGTACGACTGCTACGTTCAATAATTTTTTCATAATTTGCTTTCCTTTGATGTTGTGAATGAAATCTTTTGTGTTAATTATATGCAAAAATACAAATAAGAATAATTCTTTTTTGTAAGTTTTGTCACTTTAATAGTAGGCACTTACAAATTTTTCAGTAAATCTCACCGCTTATCACGCTATTCCGCTATAATTAGCCCAATTTTATTGACAGAAAAACTCACAATGACAACAAAAACGACTTATTTTGCCACCACTGCTCGTGGCTTTGAAGAAATGCTAAAAAGCGAATTAGAGCAAATTACTGATGCACAATGTAAAATTGCTCAAGGCGGTGTGCACTTTACTACCGATCAAACAGGAATGTATAAAGCCTTATTACATAGCCGTTTGGCATCTCGTATTTTATTACCATTACTTCAAACTAAAATTTTTAGCGATAGTGATTTATACGCTTCTATCGTCAGTTACCAATGGGCAGATCTGTTTGACCCAAGAGATACTTTTTTTGTTGATTTTAATGGTACTAACCAAGAAATCCGCCATACTCAATTTGGGGCAATGCGAGTAAAAGATGGTATAGTCGATTATTTCGAGCGTAAAGGCTTTGCTCGTCCAACAGTAGATAAAATTAACCCTGATGTACGTATTCACGTTTATTTAGATCGTGAAAACCTTGTGGTTTCTTTAGATTTAAGCGGTGATGCGTTACATATGCGTGGTTATCGAGAAGATACAGGGAAAGCTCCGCTACGAGAAACACTCGCCGCAGCAATTATTTTACGTTCAGGTTGGAAAAAAGGAACAGCGTTAGTTGATCCAATGTGTGGATCTGGAACGTTGTTAATTGAAGCCGCTCAAATGCAAGCTAACATTGCTCCACAAATCAACCGTCAAAAATGGGGATTTTATGCTTGGAAAGGGCACAGCCAAGCATTATGGAAATATGTATTCGATCAGGCGGTGGAATTACAAAAAAATAGTGAAATCTCACCGCTTGCTAATTTTTATGGCTTTGATCTTGACCATCGAGTGCTGGCAAAAGCAAAACAAAATGCCGAAAATGCAGGGGTCGCTCATTTAATTCAGTGGCAACAAGGCGATGTTGCAGCACTTAAAAATCCATTCCCAGAGCAAATAGGTACAGTCGTTTGTAACCCACCTTATGGTGAGCGTTTAGGGACAACACCTGCACTGATTGCTCTCTATTCAGTGTTTGGACAACGCCTTAAACAACAATTCGCAGGCTGGAATGCGTCTATTTTTAGTGGTGAGCCTGAATTATTAAATTGCTTACGCTTACGTTCTTCTCGCCAATTTAAAGCTAAAAATGGTCCATTAGATTGTGTGCAAAAAAATTATCTCATCAGTGAGCGAGCTGTTGAACAAAAACCTGATCTCGTTTTTGAACAAACGGCTCATGCAGGGAAAGAAGTCGCACAGGATTTTGCTAACCGCTTATCCAAAAATATCAAAAAAATAGAGAAATGGGCAAAACAGCAAGGGATTGATGCCTATCGCCTGTATGATGCGGATTTACCCGAATATAATTTAGCTGTCGATCGCTATGCGGATCATATCGTGGTGCAAGAATATGCAGCTCCAAAAAATATTGATGAAAATAAAGCTCGCCAAAGACTATTAGATGCAGTATCTGCTACGCTTTATGTTACTGGCGTAGAAACCAATAAATTGGTGCTTAAAGTACGTCAGAAGCAAAAAGGTACAAACCAATATGAGAAATTAGCGAATAAAGGCGACTACTTTTATGTGAATGAATATGGGGCAAAATTATGGGTAAATTTAACAGATTACCTTGACACAGGGCTTTTCCTTGATCATCGTCTAACGCGTAAAATGGTTGGTACAATGGCAAAAGGTAAAACCTTTCTAAATTTATTTGCTTACACAGGGTCTGCAACCATTCACGCTGCATTAAATGGAGCCAAATCTACCACTACCGTAGATATGTCAAATACTTATCTTAACTGGGCTGAGCAAAACTTAGAGTTAAATAATTTATCACTTCGCCATAATCGTCTATTCCAAGCAGACTGTTTACAATGGCTGGCAGAATGTCGAGAACGTTTTGAGTTAATTTTTGTTGATCCGCCTACGTTCTCAAATTCCAAGCGAATGGAAAATAGCTGGGACGTACAACGGGATCATATTGAGCTACTCAAACAGCTCAAACGTATTTTAACCAATGACGGCACTATCGTGTTTTCAAATAATAAACGTGGATTTAAAATGGATTTTGAAGGGTTAGCACAACTAGGGCTAAATGCAGAAAATATTTCGCATAAGACCTTACCCCTTGATTTTGAACGTAATCCGCATATTCACAACTGTTGGATCATCACTCATAAAAAAGAGCAGTTATAAGAGAGTAAAATGTTAGATATAGTTTTATATGAACCTGAAATCCCACAAAATAGTGGTAATATTATCCGCTTATGTGCAAATTGTGGTTTTCGCTTACATATGATTGAGCCACTTGGTTTTGCTTGGGACGATAAGAAATTACGCCGTTCAGGGCTTGATTATCACGAATTTGTCGATATTCAGAAATATAAAGATTTTGATGATTTTCTCACCAAAGCTAAACCAAAACGTTTATTTGCATTAACGACAAAAGGTGAGCCTAACCATAGTGATGTCCAGTATGAGTTGGGGGATTTTCTGATGTTTGGACCAGAAAGTCGTGGTATTCCTAAGGTTATTTTAGATAGCTTACCAATGTCTCAAAAAATTCGTATTCCAATGTGTAAAGATAGCCGTAGTATGAATTTATCCAATTCCGTTGCTGTTGTCGTATATGAGGCGTGGCGACAGTTTGGTTATCAAAATGCAGTGGCAAGGCAGAATATTTAGTACTTATGAAGTAGGGCATTTATATAATCTATTTTTGTAAAAGTTTTCTACAACTTGACTACTTTCCGCTATAATACAATTCAGAGTTATCCTTATGGGATAACTCAGATTATTGACAAAGTCTTTTTTTCATTCAGACGCACTGAGTGTATCCA
>NZ_LEKM01000119.1 GCF_009761375.1 Ursidibacter arcticus
GCGGTTACATTTGCATTAGTTTTTCGCAGTGATATTGCCACTGTTGTCCAGCTTAGTATCCGCAGTGATATTCGCATTGCCTTCAGAAGCGGTGATTTCACCTGCGTTCGTTACGTTACCTGCTTTGACTTCAACGTCTGTTTTAGACACGATCTGACCGCCGGCTTCAACAGTTAAGTTCGCCGGTTTTTCTACGTTGATTTTGCCGGTACCGTCTAGCGTGCTGATTTTACCGTTTTCTTTAACAGTTACATCGCCTTGGTTATTGACATTGATGTCGCCTGTTGCAGAAGTGATGTTACCGTTGGCTGCTACTTCTAAGTCTTTACCCTTAGTCGTTACACCGGTTTTACCAGATACGTTGCCTGATACGGTTGCTTTTTCAGCTGCATCTACAACAACAGCACCCTCTTGAGCGGTTACATTACCACCAAGATTTGCGGTTGGAGCGGTTACATTTGCATTATTTTTTGCAGTGATATTGCCACTGTTGTCCAGCTTAGTATCCGCAGTGATGTTCGCATTGCCTTCAGAAGCGGTGATTTCACCTGCGTTCGTTACGTTACCTGCTTTGACTTCAACGTCTGTTTTAGACACGATCTGACCACCGGCTTCAACAGTTAAGTTGGCTGGTTTTTCTACGTTGATTTTGCCGGTACCGTCTAACGTGCTGATTTTACCGTTTTCTTTAACAGTTACATCGCCTTGGTTATTGACATTGATGTCGCCTGTTGCAGAAGTGATGTTACCGTTAGCTGCTACTTCTAAGTCTTTACCCTTAGTCGTTACGCCGGTTTTACCGGTTACGTTGCCTGATACGGTTGCTTTTTCAGCTGCATCTACAACAACAGCACCCTCTTGAGCGGTTACGTTACCACCAAGATTTGCGGTTGGAGCGGTTACATTTGCATTAGTTTTTGCAGTGATGTTACCGGTGTTGGTTACCGCTTTTGCTGCTGTGATCGCTACTTTAGCAGTGCTTGAAGTGATTTCGCCTGCGTTGGTTACATTATTGACATTAACCGTAACATCCGTTTTGGCAGTGATGTTACCTGAGTTGGTGAGGTTGTTTGCACCATTAATGGTTACTGTACCTTCAGGCGTGGTGATATTGCCTTTATTGTCAATATTACCAGTATTTTCAATGCTGATCGAACCTGTTGGCGAGGTGATTTCACCACCTTCTTTAACGTTCAGATCGTTACCAGTGGTGGTTACTTTGTCAGCAGCAGTCAATTTACCGCCGTTTTCTACGTTGGTAGTTGGTGCGGTTACTGTCAGCTCTGTGCCAGCTTTCACTTCTTTTTTGATGTCTAAAGTGCCAGCAGCAGTGATGCTACCATCATTATCAAAACTCACTGGAGCATTGATGGTTGCACCTTTATTAGAAGTGATACCGTCTGCAGTGTTGTTTTTGAAGTTTACACCTGCTCCACCAAAGATACCGTTATATTTGGAATCAGCGTGTGTGGAGGTGATGTCGATCTTCGCATCGGTGTAGTTTTCGATGTTTACAGGACCGCCTAATGGGAAATTATTAGCATTGATGGTGTTGCTCGGGTTGAATGCACGAACCGCATCATAATCACCTGTGTTGATCGCACGAACTGCCAAAGTCAGGTTTGAGCCTGAATTGGTGCCGTTAAAGGTTACTTCTTTGGTGGTAAATAAAGCACCGCCAGAGGTGATGTTCAGCTTACTTGCATTTTTCTGAACAACAGAATCAGCTCTTAAGACAATATCAGAGTTGGAATTAACGTTTACATTACCTTGTTCAACCACCAAATTACCCAAAGATAAGGTATTTCTCGCAAGATTACCTTGATCTACGTTTTTACCATTGGTCATTTGAATATTGACATTTTTGGCATCAATGGTGGTAGTGCCTTTTCCTAAGTTTAGACCTAGGGTCATACCCCCTAAGAATTTACCACTGATAGATGATTTGAGGGTGATATTATTACCCTCTAATTTCAGATCACCTTGTGCATCAATACCGCTTCTTGAAGCTTCAAAAACAATGCTACTGGTGTCAGCTGCATTGATGGTGGTATTTCTACCGATTTCTGTTGATGGTTGGAAATCACCATGGTCACCATTTCTGCTTAGCAAGTTTAGCTTAACATTGTTTTTGGCATTAATCTCGCCATTTTCCTTAACCTGAATACCACGAGTATTACCCTGCTGACCGATACCTTCTACATTAACAGTACCTTGACCATCAGCGGTTAATTTTGAAACCTCAAAAGCATATCTTCTGCCTTGGAATTGGTTAGGAGAGCCACGCAATTGATAGTCTGATTTTACAGTCAAGGTATCATCAGCATTTGGAGCGACAAATGTGGCGTTATTTAGGATTACCTGACGTTTGAAATTACTGTCATTGTTACTTGTTAGCTGAGTATTGAAGTTTATGTTGCCCTTACCTTTAAAGGTAGAGTTAGTCAAATTAGGCTCTTGTGCATAGAAAGCAGTTTGTCCGCCATTTTTCACATCGACATTGAATGTACCGACTTCAGTACCGCCTTGTACATCTGATAGATCGATGTTGGCATTGGTCGCACGAAGACCTGTTGAAGTCAGGGTAAAGTTACCTGCGTTGGTCTTCACATCACCGTTTAGTACAGCCCTGCCACCAGCAGTGATATTTACATTCAATTTACCATCGGTAGATTCAATTTTCGTACCAGCATTTTGAGTAAAGTCAGATTTTGCATCAAGGGTTAATGTCGCATCGCCACCACCGTTTTTCACGATGTCGGCATTAACGGTTAGTGTACCTGTTTGAGAACCTGCAGTTGGCTCATCAGGGTTATAAGTCAATACGCTAACGTCTGTGCCTTGGCTTAATGCTTGTTCAAGGGTGGTGTTTAGAACAACAGCATTTTCGCCAGTTGGTTTTACAGGGAATTTGCTAATATTCGCTTCTTCGGTAGGAGCAGCAACAATTCGCACGTTATAAGGGTCTAGCAACCACAAGCCGTTTTTACCGTTAGCCGCACTTGCGTCCACTTTGGCAGTTTTTGATACACCCAAGTAATGACCTGAAGTCTCTACAAAACCACCGTTACCTGATGTTTTACCACCACGAGCGATGATCACACCGTCGATTTGAGCATTATCACCCCAAACCACCACACGTCCGCCGTCGCCGTTTTCTGTGGCTGATGCGTCAATGGTTGCACCTTGTTTGATGTGGGTTTCTTTGGCAAGCTGAATGCCGTTTTTGCCTTGACCACGCTCATCACCACCGATATAAACCGTACCGCCGTTTTTACCGGTCAGTTCAAATTTGGCATCGCTTTGGATAACGACTTTATCGCCTGTGATTTTGAGTGAACCGCCGCTGATGGTGCCACCGTTTAGGCTGATTTTGCCACCTACGTCAGCTGTGCCTTGTTTGGCTGAAAGGACGATTTTGCCGTTTTTGTTTTGAATGCTGTCGGCATTTAATACGCCACGGTTTTTCACATTACCTGCAGAGATGTTGATTTTGCCGCCTTTTGCAAAAATTTCGCCCAAATTGACCGCTTCGTTCTCAGGGGCGGATACGCTGTAGGTGATGGTTGGGTTGGCAAGGTCGCTAATGGTGATTTTTTGACCAGCAAGTAAGAAGATGTTACCGTTTTCGGCTTTGATTACGCCGTTGTTCTTGACAGAACCACCCACAAGGGCAACAGTGCCTTTTGGTGAAACGGTGATCAAGCCGTTATTTACGATCTCAGCCATTGCTTTGTCTTTGGCTTGAGCAAAGGCGAGGTTGCCACGTTTGATGTCTTCGTCTGCGATGTTCAATGTCGATGCCACAAAGCCTGCGGTGTCGATGACGCTGTCTTTACCGAAGAAGATACCGTTCGGGTTGATTAAGAAAACTTGACCGTTTGAGTTTAGCGTACCTTTTAATTGTGATACTTGGTCTGACGTTACTCGGTTGAAAACGGCAGAGTTTGAGCTTTCTTGGACGAAACGAACTAATTCGTCTTTGTTGATGTTGAACTGTTTCCAGTTGATGATGGCATCAGGGCTGTTGGTGATGGTGGTGTTTTTACCATTCACCGACATTGTCGCTGTACCGCTTACTACGTCCATTCCTTGTAGGCCTGAAGCGAAGGTTGGGGCTGCAAAACCTAATGTAAAAATAGACAATAACGCTGAAAGCGGTTTTATCTTCAATAAACCGCTTCCTTTGGTTGTTTCTGCTACGCTGTTCACATCAACTGATTGTGAACTTCCACTATTCTTATCGTGACCTGTGGTAATTTCCGACACAACCACAAGCTGATTTAAACGCTTACTAAACTTTAAGCGATATATTTTATTCATTTTTAATTTACTCCTAATGCAAACTAAGTAATGATTTTATTTATAAAGATAAAACAGAGTTTTATCTTAGACCATTGAAAATATTGTATCTATTTTGAAAGATATGCTAATTTCCAAATAACTCTAGCACCATTAAGGTTAGCTGATAAAACTGACCTAAATAGTGCAAACTTCCCCTCAATATGGATAATTCGTTCTTGAATATAAATATATGTAAACTTCAGATTTATATATTAAAACATAACAATTTTTATTATGCATAACGATGGGATAATTTCAGGCTTTCAGGCTTTCAGGCTTTCAGGCTTTCAGGCTTTCAGGCTTTCAGGCTTTCAGGCTTTCAGGCTTTCAGGCTTTCAGGCTCGTTAATTCTACGCCTATTTATAGGCAATAACAAGAATGGTAGAAAATTTTACAAGAATTTACCTGAATTGTGCCTTACATCTCCGCCCTTCAGGGCGGAGATGTAAGGCACAAACGGCATAGCCGTTTCAGACTGATGACAAACCCCAATTTGTTGTATTCAATAAACGGACGCCAGCGTGGCGTCCCTTGTATCTTACTCAACTGTAAATTGGTAAAATAAAAACGTATTATTTTACCACCAAGCATAACCGTAAATTGTGGCGTCCCTGAGTGCTTAGACACTGGTTTGTAGAAAAAACGGTTATGCTT
>NZ_LEKM01000120.1 GCF_009761375.1 Ursidibacter arcticus
ATAAAACTGCAGACTGATGACAAACCCCAATTTGTTGTATCCAATTAACGGACGCCAGCGTGGCGTCCCTACATAACAAAATAAAATCTGTTATTTTTCAATTGGTTATAACTTTCCTTGTAGGGACGCCACGCTGGCGTCCGAATGAAAAAAGACTTTGTCAATAATCTGGGCATAAATGAATTATGCTCTTTCTTTGCGAAAACCATTTTTTCCTTGTTGCCACAAGATACGGAAAAATAACTTCCAAGCACTGTATGCTGGGTTTGCATCTAGTCCTTGGCTTAATCGTTCCATTTGGTAAAAATACCACGCCATTTCGAGTGTTGAGCCAATCACATCATCAAGTTTTTTTACCCCTGTGCGAACAGGTTTAAGGTTAAGAGTTTGATAACGGTTTTCAAAAATCTGATTAGGCAAATCAGGTAAAATAGCAAAAGGTTTTGCTAAACCAATTAAATCAACCTGCCCACTTGCAAGAGCGTCTTCCATTGCTTTAGTTGAACGGAATCCACCAGTAATCGTTAAAGGAATCGGGCAAACATTGCGTACTTTTTCTGCGTAGTCTAAGAAGTAGGCTTCTCGTTTCAAGGTACTTGCTTTAACCCCTTCTAACATTGCAGGGCTTTCATAGTTTCCACCTGAAATTTCAATATGATCCACCCCAAGCTCAACTAATTTTTCTACAACTTTGACAGAATCTTCTTCGCTAAAACCGCCACGTTGGAAATCAGCCGAGTTTAGTTTGACAGAAATAATAAACTCACTCTCTGTACGTTCACGAATTTGTCGATAGACTTCAACAAGAAAACGCATACGGTTTTCTAAGCTACCGCCCCATTGATCTTGGCGTTGATTATGTAATGGCGATAAAAACTGGCTAATAAGATAACCGTGTGCAGAATGAATTTGTACACCTGAAAAACCAGCTTTCTCAGCAATAACTGCGGTAGTCGCGAAACGCTCAATGAGCTGTTCAATTTCGGTTTCGGTTAAAGCTCTTGGTGGGTTAAAAAACTTGCCAATACTGCCTGTTAACCCAATCGCACTAGGGGCAACAGGTTGTTTTGCAAGATCTTTGGGAGATTGTTTACCCGGGTGGTTAATTTGCATAAGCAGAATTGTATTGTTTTGTGTCCCCACTTTTGCCCATTGTCGTAACATTGCAAGATCACGTTCATCTTCAATAACAACATCTTTAGGTCCACCTAAAGCGGTACGATCAATCATTACATTTCCCGTTACTAATACCCCTGCACCGCCTTTAGCCCAACGGTCATAGAGATTAACTAACGCTGAACTAGGGGCGTGTTCATTAGCTAATTGCTCGCTCATCGCACCTTTAAAAAAACGATTTTTGATCACTTTACCGTTCGGTAAAGTAAGTGGTTGGCTTAATTGTAATGTCATACAGTACTTTCCTTTATGTTTATAAGTTTAATAATTTAAACCAATTTGAGTTTTAAAAAACCTATGTGAGCAACACATAGGCATCAATTTATTATTTACCTTGTCTATTAGGACAATGTTCGATCAATTTTTCAACAAGTAATCGTAATTGTTCTGTTGCATCTGCCATTGCGATTGCATAAAAACGCTCTTTACCGATCTGCTCTACATTTACAGCTTTAGCATCTAACATTATTTTTAAATGATGCGAAACAGCAGGACGAGAGAGATGTAAGTGGCTAGTAATATCATTTACATTCATTTTTCCTTGTTCAAGCAGAAGCTGTAAAATTTTATGGCGATTTTCATCGCTTAATACTGAAAAAATCGGAATACAGCTTCGCATTAAATCCATTGTCTGTTTAGGCATAATTTAGGCTACTAACGTTAAGATTAAGTGTTTAAAAATTTAAACGCATTTTATCTAAAATGAATATAAAGGCAAGCATAATTTATAAGTTAAAAATGAATTTATAGAATGTTTGACGAATATAATAGCTATTTGCTATAAACAAAATTACTGCTCATAGTGAGAACAATATTATGCAATTACGACAAGCAACAGTAAAAGATGCGGCAGCATTAAGTAAACTATTAACACAAGTCTGGCAAAGTACCTATCAAGGTATTTTCCCATCATCATTTTTAGATAATCTTACCGACACCCAGTGGCAACAAGGGTTTGAATATACCTTATCTCTAGGTACTACACCAATTATTGTTGCGGAAACTGAAAATGCTCTTCTCGCAATGATTAGTTTCGGACAGGCAAGAGATCCTAAATTACAGATAGCTAATGAAATTTATGCATTAAATGTGTTACCCAATCACCAACGCCAACAAATTGGAAAAAGTTTACTGCATTACGCGCTGAAACAGCTTACTTCAAGTGTTTATCTAAAGGTGGCGGATAAAAATACCAATGCTCGTCAGTTTTATGAAAGACAAGGTTTTTATAATACTCAAATTGCGATGTATCGCACGATTGAAGATTTTCATTTTCAAGAATGGGTTTATCGGTACGATAAGCGGTAAGATCTGCCAGTAATTTTGCAAATTACTCTACCAAATCATCACCGCTCTTTTATCTATCCACTAATTAGGCTTCAATACCTTCAAACAATAAGGTACTGAGATAACGCTCAGAAGCTGATGGTAAGATTACCACAACGGTTTTATCCGCAAATTCAGGTGATTTTGCTAAACGATCTGCTGCCGCTACTGCTGCACCTGATGAGATACCAACTAAGATCCCTTCTTCTGCAAGCACTCGGCGAGCAGTTTCAATCGCAGTTTCACTATCCACTTGCTCAACACGGTCAATTAAGCTTAAATCTAAGTTCTTAGGAATAAAGCCCGCACCGATACCTTGAATTTTATGAGGACCTGGTTTAACTTCTTCGCCATTTAAAGTTTGTGTAATTACTGGAGATTCTTTCGGCTCAACAGCAACACTCACAATTTGTTTGCCTTTTTGTTGTTTAATATAACGGCTAACCCCTGTAATAGTACCGCCTGTACCAACACCAGCGACAAATACATCAACGTTCCCTTCCGTTGCGTCCCAAATTTCAGGACCTGTTGTCTGTTCGTGAATCGCAGGGTTTGCTGGGTTCTCAAACTGTTTGAGCATTACATAGCGGTTTGGATCGCTCGCTAAAATCTCTTCTGCCTTAGCAATCGCTCCTTTCATTCCTTTTGCACCCTCAGTTAGTACTAAGGTTGCCCCTAGACCACGCAATAAGCGACGACGTTCAATACTCATTGTCTCAGGCATTGTTAATGTTAATTTATAACCACGAGCAGCGGCTACATAAGCTAATGCAATCCCTGTGTTACCACTTGTTGCATCAATAATTTCTTTATCTTTAGTTAAAATGCCATCTTTTTCTGCTTGCCATACCATATTTGCACCAATACGGCATTTCACGCTAAAACTTGGGTTACGAGCTTCCACTTTTGCTAAAAGGTTACCGTTATGCCCGAAATTTTTTAAGCGAACAAGGGGAGTGTTACCAATTGTTTCTGAGTTGTCTGCATAAATAGTCATAATCATTTCCTTCTTTATTAAAGCGTTGTTGAGTTGCACACAGAATACTGATTTCTTATAAAAAGTTAAGGAAACATTAGGTATTTTATATAACCATATGTAATAACAATTTAGTTGTAAGATATATTTTGCAAAATATTAGACTAATCTTACCGCTTGCAAGGCAGTATCTTTTCGGTATAGTACGCATTTTATCAGCCCAGTTTACTTAAAATGAAAAAAACACAAACCAATAAGAACCGCAAACTTAATCAGCTGATTTTTTTAATCATTATTGTCATTTTTGCCATCTTTACTTGGCGAAATAATGAGAAGAAATCTGTAACGCCTAGCTCCAATACACAAACACAGCCCCAACAACCATTACCTAACGATTTGGGGCAATATGATACCGTAATGGCAAATGATCATTTAGGGCAAAATCGTAATGTACCTGTTGATTACTATATGCTTGCTCTCTCTTGGTCGCCTGAATTTTGCGAACTACAAAAACAGAAAAACAGCGGGAATGTTCCAAAACATTTGCAATATCAATGTAATGATAAGGCACAATTCGGCTGGGTTATTCACGGTTTATGGCCACAAAATGCACAAGCCAAATCGCCTGCCGACCACCCTCGTTTTTGTAAAGGCGACTTAGCGAAACTACCTGAAACATTGATTAAACAATATTTACCAGAATCACCTGGTGCATCTCTTTTGCAAGGACAATGGGAGAAACACGGTGCTTGTGCTTTTAATGACGCTGAAAGCTATTTTGCTAAACAACGTGAGTTATTCCGTAGCTTGAACTTGCCCGCACAAGATCTATCGCGTAAAGAATTATTCCAATGGATGAAAAAATATAACCCTCAGCTTAAAAACGCTTATTTAGGGGCAAGTAAAAATGAGCTATATATCTGTTATGACAAACAGTGGTCGGTAATGGATTGCCCACGTTAATGATGTCGATTCGTCATTTAAAAATGCAAGTCCAACGCCAGCTAAAGCGAGATTTGGATAAGGCAAACTGCTACTTCAATAAAAGTTTTCTGCCCCCAACTGTCAATTATGACGTTAAAGGAATGAAAGCGGGCGTTGCCTATCTACAACAAAATGAGATCCGCCTAAATCCGATTCTGCTACAAGAAAATGGCGACACATTTATACAACAAGTTGTGCCACACGAACTGGCACATTTACTGGTTTATCAACAATTCGGGCGTGTTCAGCCCCACGGGAAAGAGTGGAAAATGGTGATGGAAACCGTATTAGGCGTTCCTGCTGAAACCTACCACTGCTTTGACACAACTAGCGTACAAGGAGAACGATTTAGCTACCGTTGTGAGTGCCAAACACATCAACTCTCTATCCGCAGACATAATGCAATTTTGCGACAAAACCGCCAGTATTTGTGCCGAAAATGTAAGAAAGTGTTGGTTTTTGTGGGGATTTAGAAGAACAGACCTAGTCTACACTAGACTCCACTTGCACCGCAATTTGACAATACCAGGTGTAATAGACAAAATGATTGCTAAAAAGTGGGTTAAAGAGTTATAGCATAAGGCTCCAAAGTGCTTTTTTCTACACATCTGTCCATTACGGTGTAATGGACAAAAATGTGGGATTTTTGTCCATTTTCTTTTCAAGTGGACAAAAGTGTGGGATCTCCATTATATTTTTGATCGTTAATTGCTTTTCTTATTCAAAAAATCCTTTATAAACATAACCTTACGTTTTTTGCTTAATCCATTGTGATTATTTAATTTTCGTTTTAGTTCACTAAATAATCCTTCAAGCCTATTTGTCGTT
>NZ_LEKM01000121.1 GCF_009761375.1 Ursidibacter arcticus
GATTAGTTAGCTTTGAAACGGCTACGCCGTTTGTGCCTTATATCTCCGCCCTGAAGGACGGGGTTTTACGGCACGGGGTTTGATAAATACAAAATTAAACCTAAAACCTCGTCTCAAAAATTACATTGATATTCTTGTCGGTATAAGAATAAAGCGTTGGCAAATTACTATCGTGTTTTCGCCACGAGAGCTGTAACTTAGGGGTAATTCCGAATAAGTGCCAATCTCGTTTCCATAGGGTTAATGTAGTGCTGAATACCTCGTCTGAACGGACTTTGCCTAAATCAAGAATATTTCCTAACTTGGCAGTATCGTGGTAATCGCGTTCGGTAATGGCAAAGCCTAAGCGGCTAGATAGCCCGAATGTTTGCCATTCTTGTCCCCAACCAAAACGTAAACTTTTGGTATCAGCACTGAATTGACGAACTTTGGTACGTTCAAAACCAATATCAGAACCGACATAAAAATATTGCTGTGGTTTTGGTAGCCACAGTAGCGTTATTGAGGCTAATTTACTGCTGCCATCTTGAGCTTGGCTATCATAATAATCTTGCTTGCCGTATTCTAATGCGGTAGAAATTTGCCAATTAGGCGAAAGCCAGTGGTTATATTCTGCTCGTACACCTTGTGTTTTTCGATAGCTACTTCCACCAGACCAACGCTTTTCAAAAAAAGGCAATAAGCGTAATGTCTGTTTTTCATTTTTATAGGTGTAGCCTAAGAGTGTGCGGTTAGTTAGTTCATCGTCATCGTGGCTGTTCCAATAACTTCTGCCTGAAAAATCGTTTTGAAAGGTAAGGTAATGTGAGCCAGTTAAATTGAAGTCTCGAGATAAATCGGCACTATAAGCAAAACCATTTGCTTTGCGAGGGAGCATACTTTCCCCTTTTACATAACCTGTGTTTTCGATTTCAGGGGAGTTAGAGGTGTTATTGATATTGTTTTCTTGTACATAATAAGCACTTGCCCCAAATTGCCAACTACTGCGTTTTTTTAGGGCGGCAAGGTAAGCATCAATTAGCTGCATTACTGGTGCTGGCAGATTTTCTGCACTTTTGGCTTTGTTAAATTGGTCTTCTGCCGCATTATTTTGTTGAGCGTTAAATAGGGCAACGGCAAGTTCAATTCTGACTACATTGAGTTGTGGTTGCTCGGCTAAAATTTGTCGATAAAGGTGAATCGCCTCATTATTTTTGCCTTGTAAGCTGGCAAGTTTGGCTTGAGCAAACTGAATTAAAGTTTTATCTGCGTTTGGAAATTGCTGATAAACAGGCAATAAGGTTGCAATAGCATCAGTTTGACGTGCGAATAACGCATCACTTAATAGCTGATGAACAAGCGGTGGGTTTTGGTTTAATTCTTGCAAGCTAATATCAATTGGCTGTGAATTTGGGGCTGTTTGGGTCAGCTCGGGCTGTATTTGTGGTGCAATGGGCTTTGCTACATTTTTGATTTGCTCATCGTGGTGATTAGGTGTGGCAAATGCCAAGCAAGGTAGCCAACATAAAGGAAGAGTTAGTTTTTTCATAAAGTATTGCCGTATTAAAGAATGGAAAACAAGCCGATTTATAGTGAATACAAATCGGCTTAATACTTAAAAATAATGAGTGCTATTTAGGTTGTTTGGTCGCACCAAATACAGCAGAATATTTGCGAACTTCACCATCATTCAACTGGCTTATATCTTCATGGTTTTGTAAATTAATGCCACCTACAGCATCACTTAAGTCTTTTCCACCGAAATAAACATCATACTCCCCTTGAAATTTCTTACCACTATTATTAATGTTATGTGAAATATCTACACGTTGCGCGGAGATTGTATTGCTAGATAAAGATGCTTGTGGTAAATCAATTTGTCCAATTGTTTTACTATCAAGTGTTCCAGAGACTGTTGTTTTTTCCCAAGTCTCCCCAAAATGGGCTTTTAAGGTAATTGTGCCGTCTTCTTGAGGGAGTGATGGTAGACTATCAAATTTACCTGGGTGATAGGTGTGTGTGACGGCAATCACATTACCCTTATAAGTCGCATCACCTGCTACATTCTCATTCCATACTATACGTCCAGTATTTTGTCCTTGATGAAGTTGTCTTTTATATACTTCAAATTCTTCGTTTCCACCTTGTTCTCCCGCACTTTGGACTAGAGCAAATGACTCAATATCATTATTATTAGTGAATAATGCCCCGTAAGAGGAGTAAGGTTGGTTAGTAAAGAGGTAGTTAATTTTAGTTGCATCTGTTTTAGTGATGGTTAATTTATCATCATTATCAAATGAAACATCAACGACTTTACCAGCAAATGGTTTTTCAATACTACCAGAATAGGTACCTAATAAAGGTTTTCCATTTTCTTGAGCCAATTCATCTAAATAATATCGCTGAGTTTTGTTAATTGCAGTATCGTTTTGCAGTACATCGCCTTTACAATGGTTATTAGTACAATCTGATGAGGTATTATGTTTTCGGTTTAAAATTGTACCATTTTTAACAAAACCCAAATATGCTCGAGATACACGATATGAAATATCCGAACCAATTACGTGTGATGCAGAATTCTTATTATTAACAACACGCCATTTTTTACCAGCACTATCTAGACTGATGATTTTTGCTGGTGGAGGTGGTGGAGGTGTTGGTGTGGTTGTGCTTGATGAGCTTTGAGACGTAGTTACACCTGATGCATTAGGAGTTGTTTGCGTATTTGGTGTTACTTGAGTTGGGGCTTTTACATCTGATGATGAGCCATTAGGTCCAGTACAGCCAGTTGCGGTAATTGCGACAAATAATGCAAGTGCAGAAATTTTAAATGTTACATTCATAATGAATCCTTAATGTTGAATATAAAGAAAACAAATTGTTCGCTTTTGATATTGTTTTTGTATAAAAAATACAAAAACTTACCCATTGTAAAAAAAAAAAAATCAAGACCTGAAAAAATTTTTATTGAAATGTAATTTTATCTCTATAAAGGTAAGTATTAGGCAAGCGGTAAGATTTGTGGGATAATTTGCGTCTTTTATCGTTTTTTATCACAAGAGAGGAATTTTACGATGATGAATAGAAGACGTTTTATCCAAATTGGAGCAACAACCATTTTAGCATTAGGAACAAGCCGTTTAGGTTTTGCAATGAAAGCTGAGAATAAAGTTGCATTGCGTATTATTGGAACAACGGATATTCATAGCTTTTTAACCGACTTTGATTACTACAAAGATGCACCAACGGATAAATTCGGTTTTACTCGTACGGCAACGTTGATTGAACAAGCTCGTAAAGAAGCAAAAAATAGCGTATTAGTCGATAATGGTGATTTAATTCAAGGTAACCCGATTGCCGATTACCAAGCAGCTAAAGGATATAAAGAAGGGAAATCTAACCCAGCTATTGATGCGTTAAACTTTATGCAATATGACGTGGGAACATTGGGTAACCACGAGTTTAACTATGGTTTAGCCTATTTAGATGATTCCATCAAGCAAGCCAAATTCCCAATTATCAATGCCAATGTGGTAAAAGTGGGGACAGATGAGCCTGTTTATCAGCCTTATTTTATTCAAGAAAAATCCGTTGTTGATGAAAATGGCAATAAACAGATCGTGAAAATTGGTTATATCGGTTTTGTTCCGCCACAAATTATGGTGTGGGATAAAGCAAATTTAGATGGCAAAGTTGAAACGCGTGATATTGTGAAAACAGCTGAAAAATATGTGCCGATTTTAAAAGAAAAAGGGGCAGATATTGTTGTGGCATTAGCACATACAGGGCCATCAGATGAGCCTTATAAAGAAGGTGCAGAAAATTCAGCCTTCTATTTAGCCGATGTTAAAGGCATTGATGCGGTTATTTTCGGACATTCACATCGTCTATTCCCGAACAAAGAGTTTGCTAAATCGCCAAATGCAGATATTGAGAAAGGTACAGTAAAAGGTATTCCTGAAAGTATGGCAGGCTACTGGGGGAATAACATTAGCGTGGTTGATTTAACGTTAGCAAATGAAAATGGTAAATGGGTTGTGATTGACGGTTCTGCCGTACTTCGTCCTATTTACGATAATGACAAAAAAGCATCAACCGTAGAAAATCATCCTGAAGTTACCGCTTTACTCAAACCTGTTCACGAAGCGACTCGTGAGTTTGTTTCACAGCCGATTGGTAAAGCAAGCGATAATATGTATAGCTACTTAGCATTGGTACAAGATGATCCGACTATTCAAATTGTTAATCAAGCACAAAGAGCTTATGTTGAAAATGTGGTGAAAGGGCTACCAGAATTAGCAGGTTTGCCGATTTTAAGTGCGGGGGCACCATTTAAAGCTGGCGGGCGTAAGAATGATCCATCTGGTTATACTGAAGTCGATAAAGGCGAATTAACTTTCCGTAATGCAGCGGATTTATATCTCTATCCCAATACACTTGTTGTTGTAAAAGTAACAGGTGCGGAACTAAAAGAGTGGTTAGAATGTAGTGCAGGAATGTTCAAGCAGATCGACCCAAGCAATGCTCAACCACAAAGTTTGTTAGATTGGACAGGATTCCGTACTTATAACTTTGACGTTATTGATGGTGTGCAATATCAATTCGATATTACTCAGCCTGCTCGTTATGACGGTGAATGTAAGTTAATCAATGACAAAGCAAATCGAGTAGTGAATTTGACTTACAACGGAAAAGCGGTTGATCCAAAAGCTGAATTCTTAATTGCAACAAATAACTATCGTGCTTATGGAAATAAATTCCCAGGCACTGGCGATAGCCATATTGTTTTTGCAGCACCAGATGAAAATCGTCAGATTTTGGCAAATTACATCACTGCAGAGAGCAAAACTAACGGTCAAGTTAGCCCAAGTGCAGATAAAAACTGGAGAATTGCTCCGATTGCAAGCAAGGCTAAATTAGATATTCGCTTTGAAACATCACCAAGTGATAAAGCTAAAGCCTTTATTGCTGAGAAAGCACAATATCCGATGACATTCTTAAATACTGATGAAACTGGTTTTGCAGTGTATCAGGTAGATTTGAGTAAGTAAGGTAAGATTGAAAGGTGGGTGTAATGCCCACCTTATATAAAAGTCTTATTCAACCGTTACAGAAGTAATAATAACATCTTCTTTTGGTACATCTTGGTGGAACCCTTTATTGCCTGTGGCAACGGCTTTAATTTTATCGACCACGTCCATTCCTTCCACAACTTCACCGAATACAGCATAGCCCCATTCTTGTACAACTTCACGTCCGTGCATCTCTTTTGAACGATAGTCTAAGAACGTATTATCTGCAACATTGATAAAAAATTGTGCTGATGCTGAGTGCGGATCTGATGTACGAGCCATTGCGATGGTGCCACGTTTATTGCTTAAACGGTTATTGGCTTCGTTTTGGATTGGTGCTTTGGTATTTTTTTCACGCATACCCGCTTCCATTCCACCGCCTTGGATCATAAATCCATCAATCACTCGGTGGAAAATCGTGTTATTGTAAAAACCTTCTTTACAGTAGTCTTCAAAGTTTTTTGCAGTGATTGGAGCTTTTTCAACGTTTAATGCGATTTTAATATCGCCAAAATTGGTATGTAATGTAACCATTTTAAATTCCTTATAAGATTAGGGGAAAAGTTCGGGCGGTATTATTAAAAAGTTTCGCAAAAATTGCAAAAAATTCTCAAAAAAAGACCGCTTATTCGTTATACTCAACACATTTTTATCATCAATGTGATTGTGAATTAAATGAGGACACTATGCTCAAAATATATAACACTTTAAAACGTGAAAAAGAAGAATTTAAACCGATTAAGCCAAACCAAGTGGGAATGTATGTTTGTGGGGTTACGGTTTATGATCTCTGTCATTTTGGGCACGGTCGTACTTTCGTTTCCTTCGATGTTATTGTGCGTTATTTGCGTTATCTAGGTTATAACGTGCGTTATGTGCGTAACATCACTGATGTGGACGATAAAATTATCAAACGTGCGTTAGAAAATAACGAAAGCTGCGATCAGTTAGTGGATAAAATGGTGGCGGAAATGTATCGTGATTTTGATGCTTTAAACATTCTCCGCCCTGATATTGAACCGCGTGCCACACAGCATATTCCTGAAATTATTCAAATGGTTCAAACTTTAATTGAGAAGGGCTACGCTTATGTGGCACAAGATGGCGATGTGATGTTCCAAGTCGATCAATTCAAAAATTATGGGGTACTTTCACGTCAAAATCTAGAACAACTCCAAGCTGGAGCAAGGGTTGAGATTAAATCGGTCAAACGTAACCCAATGGATTTTGTGTTGTGGAAAATGTCGAAAGAAAATGAGCCAAGTTGGGATTCTCCTTGGGGTAAAGGTCGCCCTGGTTGGCATATTGAATGCTCGGCGATGAACAGCAAAGAGCTAGGTAATCATTTTGATATTCACGGTGGTGGCTCGGATTTGATGTTCCCACATCACGAAAATGAAATTGCACAATCTTGCTGTGCACACGGAGATGATTACGTCAATTATTGGTTACATACAGGAATGTTGATGATCAATAAAGAGAAAATGTCGAAATCACTCAATAACTTCTTTACTATTCGAGATATTTTAAACAAGTATGATAGTGAAAGTGTTCGTTATTTCTTCTTAACCGCACAATATCGTAGCTTATTAGATTATAGCGAAGAGAATATCAACCTTGCTCGTTCAGCACTTGAACGCCTATATACCGCATTGCGTGGTTGTGATACAGCAATTTTAATTAGCGATGAAGATCAATATGTGAAAGCCTTTAAAGATGCAATGAATGATGATTTCAACACACCGGGGGCATTAGCTGTATTATTTGAGCTAGCGAGAGAAATCAATAAAGCTAAAGCAGAAGGCTCTTCCGATGCTGATTATTTAGCTTCTCGTTTGAAACAATTAGCAGGCGTATTGGGGCTATTGCAACAAGAACCAGAAACCTTTTTACAAGGTGATGCGAATAATGATGAAGTGGCTGAAATTGAAACGCTCATTAAACAACGTAATGAAGCAAAAGCAACTAAAAATTGGGCGTTAGCCGATGAAGTGCGTGATAAGCTAAAAGCAATGAATGTTGTGCTTGAAGATACCCCAAATGGCACAACTTGGCGTAAGGCATAGGTAATTTTAGATAAAGCGGTAGGATTTGCAAAATTTTTTGCTTTTCCTACCGCTTTCCTTTAATCCTTTCTTATCTCTTATAGAATATGGCTCTGATACCATTGTGTGAGAAGAATGCCTGTATTTACCGCCACATTTAAACCACTATTTAATGGGTTAGCAAATGAGAGTTGAACATTGGTATCTTCTGGATATTCCACGTCATTTGCGACAACCTCACTAAGTACAAATACAATTTTTTCATTCAACGCTGTTTTAGATAACACTTGAGCTTGTTTTTGACGAGTTAAATGGACAATTTGATAACCTGCATTGCGTAATTGTGCTAAAGCAATTTGCTTATGTTTAGTTTCTAATGGGTGGACAAACTCTAATCCCCCCTCCGCAACTCGTGCCGCATTACTGGAATTGAGAATATCATTCTGTTCCACAATAATGCCTTTTACGCCGTAGAATGCACAAGTACGCATAATTCCACCTACATTTTGTGCATTATTCACCCCGTCTAATAAGACTAAGCAATCACGCTGGCGAGGGATTTGTAGGTAGCCTTCCAACGAAAATGGAGTAGATTTTTTTACTAGTAAGCAGATACCACCGTGGTGTTCAGTCCCTGTTACACGTTCCATTTCTTCACTATCAACAACGTGATAAGCCTTTTTCTGTTCGGCTAAGTAACTCAGTAGTTCTCCTGCTTTCTTCGCACCTTCAACGGTTGCCCATAAACGAATAATTGCATCTGGACGTTGTTGAAATAACGTATGACAAGCATTTTCGCCATAAACTTTCATTTCTGTGGCTCGATTATTACGAATTTTTTCAGGGGCTCTAGGTGAAAGTGGGCCTGTTTTTTTCTCCGTAGAACGACTTCCCCCTTTTACACTGATTTTTACTGAGCCTTCTCCACTGGCTCTTTTACCTTCTGTTGGGTAAATGTCGTAATTTGGGGCAATACTACCTCCTAACTTAGACTTTCTATCATCGTTACGATCATTCCTACGTTCATTTCTGCGAAACTCATCATTACGTTTTTCTCTTTTTTCTTGAGTATTACGAGTATTTCGATGAGTGTTTTTATCCAATCTTGTCGATTTAAAAGTCGGTTCTCCACGTTCTTCAATACTTTTAAAACGTGGTGATTTAGTTTGAAATTTATTATTCATAAAACTGTTCCATATAGGCAATAAAATTGAACTCAGTATAGCAGATAAGCGACTTACCATTATAGGCTTTTTTATTTGCCCTATTGTTTAACTTTCACTATAATTCAACTCTTTTTATGTATGTTCTTTAAAATCTGGTGGAATTATGAATCCAATGTTAAATATCGCTATTCGTGCAGCACGAAAAGCAGGCAATATTATTGCTAAAGGGTATGAATCAGCCCCTCAAGATACTCAAGTTGCCAATAAAGGCACAAATGATTATGTTACTTCTGTGGATAAAGCCGCAGAAGAAGCCATTATTGAAGTTATTCGCAAATCTTACCCTGAACACGCTATTGTGGGCGAAGAATCAGGCATTATTGCTGGCGAAAATAACGATATTCAATGGGTGATTGATCCATTAGATGGCACAACAAATTTTGTTAAACGTTTCCCACATTTCTCCGTTTCAATCGCCATTCGTGTTAATGGTCGTACCGAAGTGGGTGTTGTTTACGATCCTATCCGTAATGAATTATTCACTGCTGTGCGTGGCGAAGGTGCAAAATTAAATGAATTCCGTTTACGCATTGATAATGAGCGTCGTGATCTAAACGGTAGCGTATTAGCCACAGGTTTCCCATTTAAAGTCGCTAAACATCGTAATGCACATTTGAATATGGTTGAAGCTTTAATGAATAATGGTGTGGCTGATTTCCGCCGTACAGGTTCAGCTGCATTAGACCTTGCTTATGTCGCATCAGGCAGAATTGATGGCTATTTTGAAATTGGTTTAAAACCTTGGGACTGTGCAGCAGGCGACTTAATTGCTCGTGAGGCTGGTGCATTAGTAACCAACTTTGTGGGTGGTACGGATTACTTAAAATCAGGTAACATCGTTGCAGGAAATGGACGTGTTGTAAAAGAGATTTTAAACAGCATTCAGCCAACCTTAACTGATGAACTAAAAGCCTAAATTTATACCTATTATTGATGATTATTTTGATAGCATAACCATCAGACTAACTATAAAAGATAAATTATGCAGAAAAACTATCCTTTACTTACGCAAATTAACTCACCTGAAGATTTGCGTTTATTACCCAAAGAAAAACTTCACGCACTATGCGATGAACTCAGAGCTTATTTGCTTGAATCTGTCAGTCAAACAAGTGGTCATTTAGCGTCTGGTTTAGGTGTTGTCGAATTGACAGTGGCTCTGCATTATGTTTATCAAACCCCATTTGACCAACTGATTTGGGACGTTGGTCATCAAGCCTATCCACATAAAATTTTAACTGGTCGCCGCGAGCAAATGCACACTATTCGTCAAAAAGACGGTTTACACCCTTTCCCTTGGCGTGAAGAAAGCCTTTATGACGTATTAAGTGTTGGGCATTCATCAACATCTATCAGTGCAGGATTAGGGATCGCTGTTGCTGCTGAAAAAGAAAATGCAGGGCGTAAAACTGTTTGCGTTATCGGAGATGGTGCGATTACTGCTGGAATGGCATTTGAAGCAATCAACCACGCAGGTTCATTACATAGCGATATGTTGGTTATTCTCAATGATAATGAAATGTCTATTTCTGAGAATGTTGGGGCGTTAAATAATCATCTTGCACGCTTATTTACTGGTTCGCTCTATGGAACTTTGCGTGAAGGTGGCAAGAAATTATTGTCTGGTTTACCACCAATCAAAGAATTTGTGCGTAAAACTGAAGAACATATGAAAGGCTTTGTTTCGCCTGTTGGTACGATGTTTGAAACCTTAGGTTTTAACTATATCGGCCCTATTGACGGACACGATATTGATGAATTAATCGCTACGCTGAAGAATATGCGTAATATGTCTGGCCCACAATTCCTACATATTAAAACCAAAAAAGGAAAAGGCTATACGCCTGCCGAACAAGATCCTATTGGCTTTCACGGTGTGCCTAAATTTGACCACACAAGCGGTAAGTTACCCCAAGTAAAATCCGCCCCAACCTATTCGAATATTTTCGGAAATTGGTTGTGTGAAATGGCAGAACAAGATCCAAAATTGATTGGCATTACTCCTGCAATGCGTGAAGGTTCTGGAATGGTGGAATTTTCTAAGCGTTTTCCTGAACAATATTTTGATGTCGCTATTGCAGAACAACACGCTGTTACATTTGCAGCAGGCTTAGCAATTGCAGGTTATAAGCCTGTGGTAGCAATCTATTCAAGTTTCCTACAACGTGCTTACGATCAACTTATTCACGATGTTGCGATCCAAAATCTTCCTGTTATTTTTGCGATTGACCGAGCAGGTATTGTCGGTGCAGATGGACAGACTCATCAAGGTGCATTTGATTTAAGTTTTATACGTTGTATTCCAAATATGACGATTATGACGCCAAGTGATGAAAATGAGATGCGTCAGATGCTCTATACTGCTTATAAAATGAATACACCAAGTGTAATTCGCTATCCTCGTGGTAATGCTCAAGGCGTTGAATTACAGCCATTACACGCTTTAGAAATCGGTAAAGCAAACCTATTAAGACAAGGGGAAAAAGTGGCTATTCTGAATTTTGGCACACTACTCAATGAAGCCAAACAAGTCGCAGAGCAGTACAATTATACGCTTGTCGATATGCGTTTCGTTAAACCGTTAGATGAAAAGATTATTGCAGAACTTGCTGATAGCCATCAATTACTTGTTACACTTGAAGAAAATGCGATTCAAGGCGGTGCTGGTAGTGCGGTTAATGAATATTTGCAAAAAATTGGCAAAATCAGACCGCTTATGATGTTAGGTATTCCTGATTTCTTTATCCCACAAGCTACCCAAACTGAAGCCTATGCTGAGTTAGGTTTAACGGCGGAAAATATTTCAGATAAAATCCAAAACGCTCTCTTATAGAAGTTAATAAAATAGGTTAAAGTCCATAAACTTTAACCTATTTTTATAAGCACCCATTTAATAGGAAAATCTTTAATCTATTCGTATTCTTCTAACCAAATGGTTAAAATCGCTTCAAGAATATGTTCATTTGATGCTTCTGGATCATCATCAAAATCTTCCATTTCACAAATCCATTTGTGCATATCGGTAAAACGTACGGTTGTTGGATCTAAATCTGGATTCATATCATACAGATTTTCTGCGATCATTCGGGTATCTGTCCATTTCATTAGTGTGCAGCCTCATTTGCGTGGTTTAAATTATATTTTGGAATTTCAACGACAAGGTCTTCTTTCCCAACAACACATTGACAAGAAAGGCGACTATCTATTTCCAAGCCCCAAGCCTTGTCTAGCATATCTTCTTCTTGCTCAGTTGTTTCATTTAATGAATCGTAACCTTCACGAATCACAACGTGGCAAGTTGTGCAAGCACAAGAGCAGTCACAAGCGTGATGAATTTCAACGCCTGCGTTGTGTGCAACTTCTAATAGGTTTTCACCCTCTTGAGCTTCAATAACCATACCCTCTGGGCAAAATTCTTCATTTGGAAGAAAAACAATCTTTGGCATAATATCCTCTTATTTAATAATTTCATCAACAGTTTTACCTGCTAATGCTTTCTGAATAGATAAATTCATTCGTCTTGCCGCAAATTCTTGAGTGGCAAGATCGACATCTTTAATTCCTTGTTGAATTGCTTGGCGATCTGTTTGCTGTTTGGCAGTAATCAGTTTTGCTAATTCTTGTTCAATCGCTTTAAACTCTTCAACAGAGAGCAATGTTGCACCATCTTCTTGTAAAGCAATCACAACTTGATCGATTACCCGATCTGCATCTACTCGCACTTCAGCAAGCTGACGAGCTTCCATATCTTCTTTGGCATTTGCCATTGATGAGCGGATCATTTCTGTTACTTCATCATCGGTTAATCCATAAGATGGTTTAATTTGGATAGATGCCTGCACTTTAGTTGATTTTTCCATTGCGGTTACACTTAATAAACCATCGGCATCAACTTGATAAGTCACTCGAATATGTGCTGCACCTGCCACCATCGGCGGAATACCACGCAAAGTAAAACGTCCTAAAGAACGACAATCATCAACTAACTCACGCTCTCCTTGTACAACGTGAACAGTCATTGCGGTTTGCCCATCTTTAAATGTGGTAAATTCTTGAGCCTTTGCCACAGGAATTGTGGTATTGCGTGGAATAATTTTCTCCACTAAACCACCCATTGTTTCAATACCTAAAGATAATGGCACAACATCAAGGAGTAGCATTTCAGAATCAGGTTTATTACCCACTAATATATCCGCTTGAATAGCGGCACCTAATGCGACCACTTTATCTGGGTCAATAGATGTTAATGGCGTGCGTCCAAAAAACTCGCCCACTTGCTCTCGAACAAACGGCACCCGAGTTGAGCCGCCAACCATTACGACTTCACGCACTTCATTTGCTTCAACACCTGCATCTTTTAAAGCTCTACGACAGGTCATCAAAGAACGTTTAACAAGCGGTTGGATTAGTGCATTAAATTGCAAACGGTTAATTTCGCCACTCCAATTTGCAAAATTCACAGAGAAACTCTCCGCTTGTGAAAGAGCCACTTTCACTTGAGTTGCTAAAGTTAAAAGCTCTCGTTGTTGGCTGGCATTTTCAGGTTTAAATCCCGCTTGTTCAGCAATCCAATTTGCTAATAAGTGATCAAAATCATCGCCGCCAAGAGCAGTATCTCCGCCTGTGGCTAACACTTCAAACACACCGCGACTTAAACGTAAAATTGAAATATCAAAAGTACCGCCACCTAAATCATAAACGGCAATAACACCTTCTTGTCCGCTATCTAAACCGTAAGCAATCGCTGCTGCAGTTGGTTCATTCAGTAAACGTAATACATTTAGCCCTGCTAAACGTGCTGCGTCTTTAGTACTTTGACGTTGTGCATCATCAAAATAAGCAGGTACTGTGATCACAACCCCTGACAATTCGCCCGCTAAACGCTGTTCTGCAAATTGATTTAAATGACTTAAAATATCTGCCGACACTTCCACTGGGCTTTTATTCCCTTGTGGTGTTTGAATCAGCGGTAAACCATTTTCACTCGCTATAAATTGATAAGGTAAATTATGATAACGCTGTTCAACATCTGCTAAAGAGCGACCAATTAGACGTTTTACCGATACAATCGTATTTTGTGGCTCACTAGCTGCTTTCTCAAAAGCCTCAACGCCAACCAGTTTATCTTCAGGAGCGTAATAAACGACTGATGGAACTAAGGCTCGCTCTTTTTCATCTAGCAACACCTGTGCTTGACCACTACGCACACTTGCAACTAATGAATTAGTTGTACCCAAATCAATTCCCACCGCTAATTTATGCTGGTGAGGAGCTGCCATTTGTCCTGGTTCTGCAATTTGAAGTAATGCCATTTTTATCTCTTTTATCTATCTTTCTATATATAAATTATTCTCTCTCTCCTGCTTGTTTGAGAGAATGTTGCAATGATTAATTCACCGCATATCCCATATCGTCAGAAGCGAATGTTGCTTGATAGTGGCGTTCAATTGGTTGAATTTGTTTGGTCTCAACGTTAATTACTTGATTACCACTTATTTTTTCAATCTCTTTTTGCCAATTATCCCAACGTAAATCGTGGTAAAAACTTGCAATATCTGCCGTTAAAGCCCAGCCAAGAAACTGAGAATAGTTTAGACCGATACTTTCCCATTTCTGTTTTTTCGGGTGGAAATAATGAACTAACCCAACTTTATCGCCTAGCCCACCACCATTGATCGCAAAATAACCGCCGACAACATCATCTGCAATCAGTAAATGGAATGGTCTTTCACCCGATTGTTCAAAGGTTTTACCAAAATTCCATTCAAAAAAACCGCGAGATAATTTTGCATTACCCGAACCTAGAATGCGTAACCAACCGTAATCAATAAGCAATCCGCCTGTATAAAAAATCATTGAGCCAAGTGGCGTTGCCGTTGAAAGTTGCATTCCGACTAGTTCTTTACCTGCATTTTCAACATCTGGGTCTAGCACTTCATAATGATTGTTAGCTGAGTCAAACCACGTTTTTACAATATTCCAAGCAGGATTTTTATCGACTAATTCTTCTAATGATTTCATTTAATTATTCTCTAACGTTGCTGCTTTCATATCCAGCAAATTGAAAGTTAATACTTGTAATTGGCGAATTGCCATTTCATTTAACTGAATCAAACGCTGCTCTTGAGAAATATTCATATGAATGAGTTCAGCATTCATACTTTCTAAATTAGCTAATACTAATAGTTGCTCAAGAGATGCATAATCTCTCATATTGCCTTCTTTTTTCGGGTTAGCCTCCCTCCATTGCTTAGCAGTTAGTCCAAATAATGCCATATTTAATAAATCAGCTTCTGTTGCATATATTATAGATGTTTGAGAAGCTGTCAGTTTATTGGGAATTATCTGACTTTTTATTGCATCTGTGTGAATACGATAGTTTACCTTCGCTAAGGTTCGATGAATATTCCAAGGGCTTGCTAAACGTTTTTGTTCTTCTTCTTTTAGTTGCTGATACTCACGAATGAGATAAATTTTGAATTCTGGACTAATCCACATTCCAAACTCAAAAGCGATATCCTTATGAGCATAGGTTCCCCCATAACGACCAGCTTTAGCTTGTAAACCAATTGCATTTGTTTTAGCAACCCATTCTTTGACACTAATTTTGTAGCTATTCAGTCCAGCTTGACTTTTAATTATGGCGAATTCGCCATAATTAAAATTAGGGTTATAGATACTTTCCCAAATGCCTAAAAATTCAATCGTATTACGATTTCTCAACCAATCTGTAATAAAAAAATCACCATCTTTTGCCTTTAACATATCTGTTAGAGAGATATAATCTTGCTCATCAGTTTGAATCAAACTAACTTCTGTGTTTTTAACAATTATGGTTGATTTTTTCATTACTTATGTTTCCCTAAAAATCAAACAATTTTTCTTCCACTCGCTCGACTTCTACCAATAGTTTCTTAATAAAACGAAGTTTATCACTAACTATGAGTGCATTTTCCCATTGTTGTTGAGCTAACAAATTAGTTAATTGTTCAATTATTTTTTTCTGTTCTAGCTCAATTTCTTGGGTAAAAGCGGTGAGTTTTGTCTCATTTTTTGCACTTTCAATATTTTCTAGGGTTTCACGCCATTCCAACTGTTGCATCAAAAATGCCATATCTCGCTGACTTTTTTGCTCAATATCTTGATTTTCACCTGTGTGAATTTGGATAATACTTTCTGCTCGTAAAATAGGGTCTTTTAAAATATGTAGTGCATCATTCACTTCAGCAGATTTTTGCATTGCTAAACGCTGTTCGGTACTTGAACTTGCCGAAAAGTTATCAGGGTGAAGTGATTTTTGTAACGCTAAATAACGTTCTGATAGCTGAGCGGAATCAATGTCAAATTGCACAGGTAAATTAAATAACTCAAATGGGTTTGCCATTTTTAACTCCTATACATTAAAACTTTCGCCACAACCACATTCATTCTTAACGTTTGGATTGTTATATTTAAAACCTTCGTTTAGACCTTCTTTCACATAATCCAATTCAGTACCACTAAGGTAAACAAGACTTTTTTCATCAACAATAACTTTTACACCATATTGTTCAAACACTTGATCGTCTTCGTTTAAGACATCAACAAATTCAAGTACATACGCTAATCCTGAACAGCCTGATGTTTTAACACCCAGTCGCAATCCAATACCTTTTCCTCGATTTTCTAAAAAGGTGCGTACTCGATTTGCGGCTGCTTCAGTTAGGGTAATACTCATTTTTTCTCCTTATCAATATAGCTAATTTTAAAAAGATTTCATTCCCCTCTTTAGTAAAGAGGGGTGCAGATCGAAGTAAATTTTCTTTCGTTCGTCTGATGTGGTAAAAACTTTTTAAAATTAACAATAAACGGAAACATAAGCGGTCAGTTCTCGCAAAAATTTTGCAAGAACCAACCGCTTATTCAAGCATTACTTAGCTTGTTTTTCTTTATAGTCTGCAATTGCTGCTTTAATTGCATCTTCTGCAAGAATTGAGCAGTGTACTTTTACAGGTGGTAATTCAAGCTCTTCTGCGATGTCGCTGTTTTTAATTTGTGCCGCTTCATCTAATGATTTACCTTTTACCCATTCAGTGATCAATGAGCTTGACGCAATTGCTGAACCACAGCCATATGCTTTAAAACGTGCATCTTCAATGATACCCGCATCATTTACTTTAATTTGTAAACGTAAAATATCACCACAAGCTGGTGCACCTACCATACCTGTACCAATATCTGTTGCTTCTTTATCGAAAGTACCAACGTTACGAGGGTTTTCATAGTGATCAATAACTTTATCGCTGTATGCCATTTTGTATTCCTTTTTGTTTAAGGCGTATGATCTACGCCTAAGATAATTAAATTATGCAGTGGTAAATTAGTGGTGATTCCACTCAATAGCGTCTAAATCAACGCCATCTTTAAACATTTCCCAAAGCGGTGAAAGTTCGCGTAATTTATTTACGGCTTTTTTCACGATTTCGATCGTGTGGTCGATTTCTTCTTCAGTTGTCCAACGACCAATTGAGAAACGAATAGAGCTGTGAGCTAATTCGTCATTTAAGCCTAATGCACGCAATACATAAGATGGTTCTAAACTTGCTGATGTACACGCTGAACCTGATGATACTGCGATGTCTTTTAATGACATCATCATTGATTCACCTTCTACGAAGTTAAAGCTGATATTTAAGTTACTATCAACACGTTTACCTTCTTCCATTGTACCGTTTACATAAACTTCTTCCATACCTTCAAAGCCTTTGTATAAACGGTCACGCAATGCTTTAATGCGTGGCATTTCTGTTGCCATTTCTTCTTTCGCAATACGATATGCTTCACCCATACCAACAATTTGGTGTACTGGTAATGTACCTGAACGCATACCACGTTCGTGGCCACCACCGTGAATAATCGCTTCTAAACGTACTCGTGGTTTACGGCATACATATAAGCCACCGATACCTTTTGGTCCGTATAATTTGTGGCTTGAGAAAGACATTAAATCAACGTTTAATTCTTGTACATTAACCGCAATTTTACCCACAGACTGTGTTGCATCTACGTGGAAAATGATTTTCTTCGCACGGCAGATTTTTCCGATCTCAGCAATTGGTTGAATTACGCCAATTTCGTTATTAACGTGCATTACAGAAACTAAAATGGTATCTGGACGAATCGCTGCTTCTAATTTAGCAACATCAACTAAGCCGTTTGTTTCAGGCTCTAAGTAAGTTACTTCAAAACCTTCACGCTCTAATTGACGGCAAGTATCTAACACTGCTTTATGCTCAGTTTTAATGGTAATAATATGTTTACCTTTTGTTTGGTAGAAATGTGCAGCACCTTTAATAGCAAGGTTATCAGATTCTGTTGCACCTGATGTGAAAACGATTTCACGAGCATCTGCACCGATTAAATCTGCGATTTGGTTACGAGCAATATCAACAGCTTCTTCTGCTTCCCACCCAAATTTATGTGAGCGAGACGCTGGGTTTCCGAAGATGCCGTCTTTTGTCATATATTCCATCATTTTTTTCGCAACACGTTCATCCATCGGGGTGGTTGCTGCATAATCCAAATAAATTGGTAATTTCATTGTTACTCCTAAGTTAAGCAAATGCTTTATTTTATTTAATGACGGTGGTGTTCGTGGCAATGTGCTTTTTCACAGTCGTGATCACGATGTTCTTCCACCAGTTCCGCCAACGTAATCGTATGTAAAAATTGTTCAATTTGAACTTCTAATCTTTCCCATAATGAATGAGTTAGGCATTGACTATTATTACTGCAATTCCCACTCCCTTTACATTTTGATACATCAACGCTTTCATTTACTGCTGCGATGATCATTCCCACATTGATTTCATCTGGGGTTTTACCTAATTGATAGCCACCGCCTGGACCTCTTACACTATGAACAATCCCTTCACGGCGTAATTGTGCAAAAAGCTGTTCTAAATAAGAGAGCGAGATTGCTTGGCGTTCAGCTATATCAGCAAGGCTTACAGGCAATGATTTACCGTGTAAAGCAATATCTAAAATCGCCGTTACCGCATAGCGACCTCTTGATGTCAATTTCATACATTTAGCCTTATTTACGAATGACTATTTAGTAGGCACAAATTCTGATATACCCTACTAATTTAGTCAAGTTTTTTTGGGTTATTGAATTGAAAGGTTTTAGTGATTAATTGAAAAAAATTCGAGAGAATATCCCGAATTTCAGATCATTGACAAATAAAATATTTTTATGTCGAGATACCACATTAGCATCTGTTTATTAAATATAACAAGTTAAGGTTTATCAGTACTCTGCACGATGCCAAACAGTTGTTTTATAAATCATATAATCCTTCTGTTGAAAAACTCAATGCAGGGAATTTCACTGAAGTAATAATTTCATCTTCAACCACAGGGGCGATACCAATATAACGCCCATTTTCAAGTAGATAAATGTGGATATTTCGTTCTTCAGGGCGAACGACCCAATACTCACTAACACCTTGTTCTTGATACAGCTCATATTTATCTTTCATTTCTCGCTTAGAATTACCTGGCGATAAAATTTCAATAATTAAATCTGGTGCTCCAATACAACCTTGTTCATCTAATTTGTTCGGATCGCAAATTACACATAAATCAGGTTGAACAACGGTTTTTACATTGCCATTTTCATCAGGAAAACGAACATCAAAAGGGGCGACATATAGCTGACACTGATGATTATCAAAAACATTAGCAAGTTGTAACGTTAATTTCATTGAGATACGTTGATGCAACCTATTAGGTGCTGGCGACATTGCTAGAATTTTACCTTTGATAATTTCTACGCGTTCTTTTAATTGCCATAAAAGATAGTCGGAGTAACTGTAACTACGCTTTAGATCTAACTGTTCTAGACTAGTTATTACGCTCATTTTCTATCTCCTTACAATTAAGACAAATCTTAAAATTATCTTGTCGATAACTGAAAAATCATTGTTTCTGCTTGGCAACTAAAATCAAAACGAGCAACTAACTCATAGCCATCAGCTACAGGTTTAATTTCGCTCGTAATTTGGCAGGGTTCTGATTCTGCAGCCCTTGCTTTACTGGTTAAATAAGCAAGTGCATCTTCTGCTTCTGATTGAGTTGCATAAACTTGTGAGAAATCAACAGCACAATCGCTGTTATCAATAATAGTGCCAACATCAACACAACAACACATTGGACTTTCATTTGCTTTACATTCAGACATTTTCCACCTCATTTCAGTCGATAAATAATTGGGGTTATTTTACTCCTGTTGGCATCTAATCGCAAATATTACCTCTGTTTCATTCCCATAAGTTCAATCCAACTGGTCGGAACTCTTTACAAATTTGTTAAATTACATTGCTTGATAACATCTAGCTCCGTAGAATCACGCCCGTTTTATATTTGCAAATGGTTAGCAAAATAATTTGACGATCTAACCGCTTATTTTATGGAGATTACCCAATGACTAAATTTACAAAAACAACACTCGCCACACTTTTCACCTTTTCAGCAGCAGGAGCTTCTGCAGCAGCGTTCCAACTTGCCGAAGTCTCTACTTCAGGTTTAGGTATGGCATATGCAGGGAATGCAGCCGTTGCAAATGATGCTTCTGTTGTCGCTACTAACCCTGCTTTAATGACTAAATTTAAACAAATTGAAATTTCTGCTGGTGGCGTTTATGTAGATTCAGATATTCATATTTCAGGAAGATTAGCTTCTGCTCAAAATGCTTCTCACCGAAACATTGTGCCAAATGCAATAGTACCAAATGCTTATATCGTTGCACCAATTAATGAACGTTTTTCTGTGGGCGGTGGAGTTAATGTAAACTATGGTTTGAAATCAGAATTTAATTCAAATTATAGTGCTGGTTTCTTTGGTGGTAGAACCGATCTTTCTGCTGTAAATGTTAATTTAAGTGGTGCTTATAATTTAGGTTATGGCTTTAGCATTGGTGCTGGTGTAAATGCTGTTCACGCTAAAGCAACACTAGAACGATACTTAGGTAACTCAGTAGAAGTCGCTCAAGCAAAAGTACAAGCAGGCTTGCAACAAATTGAAGCTGGTATCAATCAAATACAAGCGTTACCACAGCAAGCACAAAATTCACCGCAAGTTCAGGCAACACTTGCTAATTTAAATGCAAGAAAAGCAGGACTAGAAGCAACAGCTAGAGGATTAACTCAAATCAATGCGTTAACGAAAGAAAGCGATACAATCCACAAACTTAAAGGTGATAAATGGGGCTTTGGTTGGAATGTTGGCTTACTTTATGAAATCAATGAAAATAACCGTTTAGGTTTTGCATACCACTCGCCAATCAAATTGAATTTCAAAGGTAAATACTCAAATACGGTAGCAGTCGCTATTCCAAGTGTAGTTGATACAACAACTGGCGGAGCAACTATCCCTGGCTCGCTTTCATTAACATTACCATCATTCTGGGAAGTATCAGGTTACCATAAACTCACTGAAAAATTAGCAATGCAATATAGCTATAAACGTACTGACTGGAGTTCATTTAAGAGTTTAGACGCCTACGCAGCAAATGGTAATAAACTTTTCCACAAAACAGAAAACTTCAACGATGCATCACGCATTGCATTAGGTTTCTCTTATGATGTGAATGAAGCATTAACATTACGCACAGGTATGGCTTATGATGAGAGTGCTAGCATAACTAACCCATCAATTTCAATTCCAGATACAGATCGTACTTGGTATTCATTCGGTGCAACTTACCGCTTTACACCAAATCTTTCTGCTGATTTAGGCTATTCACATCTTCGTGGTAGCAAAAACGCATTCAATGAAGATGGCTTAGCAGATTTCAAAGTGAAAGCGAAAGCAAACCTTTACGGCTTAAATGTGAATTATAAATTCTAAAATGCTCTAGAATAATCCTCAAAGGCGTGTACACTATGGTGACACGCCTTTTTCTTTTAGGAAAATAAATGCAAACATACTACCAATTTTATTCATCAGCTGTTGGCAACCTTCTGCTTATTGCTCAGAAACAAGGGCTTATTGGTATCGAATTTGAACAAGAACAACGCCCTTATTCCATTGAAAACTGGCTAGAAGCTACCGAAACAAGCGGTGAGATTCGCCATATTTTTTGCAAAACATCAAATATTTTAGGCCGCTATTTTGCAGGCGAGCCTATTGAATTTTCGCAATTAGATTTTCTTGCCCCTATCGGTACGCCTTTTCAACAATCTGTTTGGCAATTACTTTTAGCAATTCCCTATGGAAAAACCACTAGCTACGGCGAGTTAGCCAAACAACTTGGCAAACCCAATGCGATGCGAGCAGTGGGAGGTGCAGTTGGACGTAACCCAATTTCTATTTTAATTCCTTGCCATCGTGTACTTGGTAAAAATCAAGCCTTAACCGGATTTGGTGGTGGTTTACCGACCAAACGCTATTTACTACAACTTGAAGGTATTGTTTATCAAGATAAAGGGATTGAATTTGTCAAAGCAAAAAATAAAAATTGGGTTAACAAGAATGTGGATATAAATTCTAAATTATCTTGAAAGACATTTCTTTAAAGTTATAATAAGAACAAATTTAAACCACAATATAACTTATATGTTTGAATTACTATTCCACCCACAGGCTTTTTCCGAAATAGAAGAACTTGATGATGTAATGAAAGCAAAACTATTAGCCAAATTGGATAAACTTGAACTCTTGGGTAATGAGCTTCGCTTTCCTGATACTCGCCCAATTAAGCAAGGATTATTTGAATTGCGTGTAGGTAAAAAAGATATTAGTCAGACTGATGACAAACCCTAATTTGTTGTATTCAATAAACGGAC
>NZ_LEKM01000122.1 GCF_009761375.1 Ursidibacter arcticus
TAGGGTTTGTCAGCGGTCTGGACCGACTAAAACAGTCGGTTTTTTATTGCTGAAAAAAAACCAAAGGCATAAGATATTCTCATTCAATTATTCATCGAATGGAGAAGACTATGCAAGAACTCATCTGCTATAAACAAATGCCCGTTTGGACAAAAGAAAGCCTACCACAAATGTTCCAAGAAAAGCACAATACTAAAGTGGGAACTTGGGCAAAACTAACCATTTTAAAAGGGGCTATCAAGTATTACGAATTAACGGAAGAAGGTTCAATAGTTAGCGAAGAAGTTTTTGATGTTAATCATCAACGCCCTTTTGTCGAACCACAAGTATGGCACAAAGTAGAGGCACTAACCGATGATTTAGAATGCCAGCTCGCCTTTTATTGTAAGCCCGAAGATTATTTTGCTAAAAAATACAATTTAACCACAACCCATTCCGAAGTATTAAATACCATTAACTATATCCAACAAGGTAAAGCCCTAGATTTAGGCTGTGGACGAGGCAGAAACGCTCTTTACTTAAATTTATTAGGTTTTGATGTTACAGCTGTCGATCACAATCAAGAAAGTATTGAATTCCTAAATTATATGATCGAGAAAGAAAGGGCAACTCAGATCCAAACAAGTGTTTACGATATCAACCAAGCTAATATTCAAGGTGAATATGATCTTATTATTTCCACTGTGGTAATGATGTTTCTAAATCGTGAACGTATTCCTGCAATTATTGAGAATATGCAACGAAATACTAAAATTGGGGGATATAATCTGATTGTTTGTGCAATGGATACAGAAAAGCACCCTTGTACTATGCCTTTTTCATTTACCTTTAAAGAAGGCGAATTGAAAAATTACTATCAAGGTTGGGAGTTAGTGAAATATAACGAAGATCTTGGTCATCTTCATAAAACAGATGCTAACGGCAATCGCATACAACTTCAATTTGCGACAATGTTAGCAAAAAAAGTGGAATAATAATGAGTGGATAAGATCTCAATATTACCACTTACTTAAAGATTATAATTTAATTTCTCTTCTACCAGAGAAAGAGTGAGAAAGTGTAGTTCCATCTACCATTTCTAAATCACTACCAATTGGAATACCATGTGCAATTCGGGTTACTTTTACATTATACATTGCACAAATTTCAGCAATATAATTTGCTGTCGCTTCACCTTCAATAGTTGGATTTGTTGCAACAATAACCTCGTGAAAAGATTCGTTTTCTAAACGTTGTTGCAATAAATCCAAGCCTATCTCACGTGGCCCAATACCATCTAGGGGAGATAGTCTTCCCATTAGCACAAAATATCGTCCTGAAAACTGCCCAGTTTGTTCAATAGCAGGAATATCTGAGGGCATTTCAACAACACAAAGTTGGCCACTCATTTGGCGACGATAGTTTTGGCAGATAGCACATTCATCTTCTTCAGTGAAAGTTCGACAAGAACGACAATGCCCAATGTGAGTCATTGCTTCGTGTAGTGCCTTAGAAAGATTCAATCCACCATTACGATTACGCTGTAATAAATGATAAGCCATTCTCTGTGCTGATTTAGGACCAACACCAGGCAAAGCTCGTAATGATTCAATAAGATTTTCGAGTAAAGGACTAATTTGCATAGATAAAATAAATCATCAATAAAATAAATAAATCTCTAGCTATTCCTAGAGATTTATTGAGTGAGATATTATATTTGAGTTTCTTATTCCTCAAAAGGTGCATTGAAACGTTCAATCCTTGCACCTAATTTTTGAAGTTTAGTTTCGATATGTTCGTAACCACGATCGATATGATAAATTCGATCTACGATAGTTTCACCATTCGCAATACAGCCTGCAAGCACTAAGCTGATAGATGCTCGTAAATCGGTTGCCATTACTTCAGCACCTGAAAGGGTTTCTACTCCGTAGCAAATTGCAGTATTCCCTTCAATTTCTGCTTTTGCTCCCATACGAATTAATTCTGGAATGTGCATAAAGCGGTTTTCAAAAATGGTTTCGGTAATTTTACTTGTTCCCGATGCAACGGTATTTAGTAAGGTAAACTGAGCTTGCATATCAGTCGGGAATCCAGGGTGTGGCATTGTACGAATATTCACAGCTTTTGGACGCATACCTAAAGAATCTAAAGTAATACTATCTTCGGTAACATCAACTTGCATTCCTGCTTCACGCAATTTTTCAATAACTGCATCAAGTGTATCTGCTTTAGTACCTTTACAAGTAATTCTTCCGCCTGAAATAGCCGCTGCAACTAAAAATGTTCCTGTTTCAATTCGATCTGGGACGATATGATGTTGGCAACCTGCTAAACGCTCAACCCCTTCAATAGTAATCATATCTGTACCTGCACCACTAATTTTTGCTCCCATTTTATTTAGGAATAGTGCTGTATCTACAACTTCTGGCTCACGAGCTGCATTTTCAATAATGGTTGTTCCTTTTGCTAAAGTTGCAGCCATCATCACTGATAAAGTAGCACCAACACTTACTTTATCCATTAGTACTCTTGCTCCAACTAATCGACCACTAACTTCTGCTTTTACATAGCCTTCATCTAGGGTAATTCGTGCTCCCATTTTTTCTAAGCCAGCAATGTGCATATCAACGGGGCGTGCACCAATAGTACAACCACCAGGAAGAGAAACTTGTCCTTGATGAAAACGAGTAAGAAGTGGTGCTAAAGCCCAAATAGATGCTCGCATTGTTTTAACTAACTCGTAAGGTGCAGTATAGTTATCAATTTTACTTGCGTCTAAATGTACTGCTCCTTGCTCATCACGTTCAACAACTACACCTAACTGACGTAAGATTTTAAAAGTGGTATCAACATCTTTTAATTTAGGTACATTGGTGAGGGTAACAGGCTCTTCCGCTAAAATTGCTGCAAACAAAATTGGTAGTGCTGCATTTTTAGCCCCTGAAATTTCAACAGTTCCACTTAAATTAAATGGACCGTGAACACGAAATTTTTCCATTTTGATTCCTTAATAGCTTATAAAAGCATAATAATACAAGCGGTAAGATTTAAGTCATTTTTTGCAACAATGTAGCTCTTAGCTAGGCATATTTAGCAAACGTTCTCTTTTCCACTGCTCTTTTGTAAATGTTTTAATCGTTAATGCGTGGATTGCATTAGTCGCAAAATATTCTGTTAATGGTGCATAAATCGTTTGTTGTTGTTTAACTTTTGATAATGTCGCAAATACATCACTTACTGCAATAACGCCATAGTGTGAATTTTCACCTTGAACATAGACTTCATCAAGATCTAATGCATTTTTTAAAATGTCTTCAATTTGTTTTGGTTCCATTATTTATTCTCACAATATAAAAAAGACTTTAACCAATCTGATAAATCAAATAGCTCTGCTAAGTTCTTAACCACTTCAGGCACATTGATAATACAGTTTGGGTTTTGTTTTTGGTAATCGTTTAATAGCTCAATTAATAAACTAAAACCAGCAGAATCTATATGCTGGAGAGATTTTAAATCCCAATAGATGTGCTGGTTCGTTTTTGGTGACAAAAAAGAAGCACGTTGCTTCCATAATGGTAGCAACGTGTTACGAGTTAATTCACCAAACAATTGAACTATCAAACTCTCGTTATTTTGTTGGATGTTCCATTGTAATGGATTTTTAGCTTGCATAGAATCTTTACTTAAGGGTAATTGGTTGTTTGGCTGATTGTGCAACTTGAGCAGTCAAAGCGTCAATACCTTTTTGGCGTAAAATACCGCTCCATTCATTTTGTTTGGTTGCAACCATACTTACCCCTTCCGCTGCCATATCGTAGGCTTGCCATTCACCTGTTTTACTATTCTTACGCCATTTAAAATCAAGTTTAATTGGTTGTGCGTTACCAGATTGTAAAACATTTACACGAATGCTCACGATAGTTTTGTCACCAACAGGTTTCTCTGATTCAATTTCAACTTTTTGGTTTGAATATTGGGTTAATACTTGAGCATAAGATTGCTCAATAAATTGTCCAAATGCCGTAAAAAATGCTTCTTTTTGTGCATCTGTTGTTGATGATAGATTTTTACCTAAAACTAGCTGTCCTGCATATTTAACGTGGATATGTGGCATTAAATCATTACGAACAATAGTGCGTAAGTAATTTGGATCTTGCTTAATTTTTGATTGATTTGCTTTAATATCGCCAAAGAGTTTGTCTGCGGTTTGTTGCATTAACACATACGGGCTTGTTGAAGCAACAGCCATACCAGAAAATAAGGTTGAAAGAGCTACAACACTCGCAACAAAGAATTTTTTTACAATTTTAATCATTTTGATCTCCAAATATCGATCGAAAAAATTATCGATCTAACTTATATAAATAAAAATAATACGACAGACTCGCCTTACTATTTTTAAGTAAAATACTTACTTATTCTGCTTTTGACTCGGCAGAACCGTCTTTGTCAGATTTCTTATCACCATATAAGAACTGACCGATTAAATCTTCAAGAACCATTGCAGAATTAGTATCTGCAAAAGTATCTCCTGCTTTAAGCATTTCTGTTTCGCCTTCAAGAATAAAGCCCACATTTAATGCAATATACTGTTCACCTAATAAACCTGCGGTTTTGATTGAAAGTGAACTGGTGTCAGGAATTTTATTAAATTCCTCATTTACCGCTAAGGTAACTTTAGGAGTATAAGTTTGAGCATCTAACTGAATATCAGCAACTCGCCCAACGACAACCCCGCCTACCTTAATTGGTGCACGGACTTTTAGTCCACCAATATTATCGAAAGTTGCGTAAAGAGTGTAAGTTTTCTCAGATGAAAACCCTTGTACATTAGCGACTCTTAACCCTAAGAAGACTAATGCCCCCAATGCCAGTAATACGAATAATCCAACCCAAAATTCATATTTAATTGATTGACGCATATTTTTTCCTTATTGTAGAAAGCTGTTTTTCGCAAGCGGTTTGATTTAATCAAATACTTGCAAATTTATTTAACTATTTGTTCTTATTTCACTGTATCGCGATACTTTCTTAACCACCAAACATTATGGCAGTTAAAATAAAATCTAGCCCTAAAACAACTAATGATGAATGAACCACTGTTCTTGTTGTTGCTTGGCTAATACCTTCTGATGTCGGCACTGCATCATATCCGTTAAATAACGCAATCCAAACAACAGCTAGAGCGAATACGGCACTTTTAATAAAACCATTGATTAAATCACTTAATGTTACGCTATTTTGCATTACAGACCAAAAGCTGCCTGAATCGACACCTTTCCAATCTACGCCAACTAATGAGCCACCCCAAATTCCGATAGCGGTAAAGATAACAGCCAACATTGGCATTGCCACAATACCAGCCCAAAAACGAGGAGCAACCACACGTCTGAGCGGATCGATTGCCATCATTTCAAGGCTTGAAAGTTGTTCGGTTGCTTTCATTAAACCTATTTCAGCCGTCAAAGCAGATCCTGCTCGCCCAGCAAATAGTAAAGCTGTGACCACAGGGCCTAATTCGCGTAATAGAGAGAGAGAAACTAATTGACCTAAGCTAGTTTCAGCAGAAAAATCGACTAAAACAACGTAGCCTTGTAATCCAAGCACCATACCGATAAACAAGCCTGATAGCATAATGATCAGTAATGATTGAACGCCTAAAACGTGTAGCTGTTTAATAAATAATGGAGTATGTTTACGAAATTCTGGTTTGCCGAGCAGTGCTCCCCATAGCATAAAGCTTGCTCGCCCAAATGCTCGTATAAAATGAATTACCGATGCTCCCAACGATGAGATAAATTGAATCATTGAAACAGTTCCTTAGTATAATCTTCCGCAGGGTAATGGAAACGAACTGGCCCATCTTCTTTTCCTGCAAGAAATTGTATAACTTGCGGATCTTGGCTCACTTTTAATTCTTCAGGCGTACCTTCAGCAATAATCCGTTTATCCGCAATAATGTAGGCATAATCGGCAATACTTAGCACTTCGGTAACATCGTGAGAAACAACAATGGAAGTTAATTCAAGTGCTTCATTTAATTTTTTAATTAAACTGACGATAACCCCCATACTAATTGGATCTTGTCCAGTAAAAGGTTCATCATACATAATTAAATCAGGATCTAACGCAATCGCTCTTGCTAATGCCGCTCGGCGAGCCATACCGCCAGATAATTCCGATGGCATTAAATTGGCGGCACCTCGTAACCCCACCGCTTCTAATTTCATCAGAACTAATTTTCGGATAAGCTCTTCAGGTAAGCGTGTATGCTCACGAATAGGAAATGCAACATTATCAAAGGTAGAAAGATCAGTAAATAACGCTCCTGATTGAAACAACATTCCCATTCTTTGACGGATTTTGTAGAGTTCTTTATTTGAGGCTTTGCAAACATCTTCACCATCAAACAGAATTTCGCCGACTTCAGGTAAAATTTGCCCACCGATTAGACGTAATAAAGTGGTTTTACCAATTCCAGAAGGCCCCATAATCGCAGTGATTTTGCCTTTTTGTACTTGTAAATTTAAGTTGTCGTAAATTACTCTCTCCCCTCGTTTAAAGGTGAGATTTTTTACTTCAACTAAGTTTTTCGCATTATGCATTGGATCTTCTTAATTTATAAAAATAGTTGCGGATCTTCTATGAAGGGATAGATAAAGTCAATGGGCTTTAAGTAATTTGACAAAATTATGAAAAAACAGGCATTCAACCAATTACTGATAGAATGCCCTTAAATACATTATTTTGCGTAGGTGACAACTTTTATTACTTTTGATACACCACGAACGTGACGAGCCTCTTCAGCGGCAGCATTAGCTTGAGAATTAGATAATTGCCCCATTAAAAAGACTTCGCCATTCTCAGTAATGACTTTAACTTCTGTTGCTTTAACCTCAGAATTAAGCAACAATCTTGATTTAATATTCGTTGTTATCCAACTATCCTGAGCAATTTGAGCGACACTAATCTTTTCGCCTGTGCGGATTTCATTGTAAATTTCATTTACCCCTTCAACTCCTGCGGCAACACTTTTTGCACTCTCTTTTGCCGATTCATTAGGTGCTTGCCCAATCAATAAAACTTTCCCATTATAAGCCACCACATTAATTCTAGCTTCTTGTTGTAATTGAGCATCTTTATTGAGGTTAAATGCCACCTTTTCTTCTAAGGTTTCATCATCAATTTGACGGCCTGTCGAACGAGGATCTGTTGCAACCTTAGTGGCTACCGCAGCAGTCCCAACAACAGCGGCGGTAATACAACCTTGTAATGAAACTAATGAAAGTGAACAAAGTGCAATTAAACTTACTTTTTTGATCAACATTGACATTCTATTCTCCTTAAACTTGAGAAGTGGGATTAAACAGTAGATTATCTACCAGTTCACATAATAAATTTACACAAAAATGATGCCCTTCAATCACTCGCATTTCATTATTAGACGGCATTGAGATTTCCAAATCATCATCAGATAATAACCCTCGTGTGTGATCATTACGATTACTAGTAAAGGCTAAAATCGTTAGGTTTTCATTATTCGCACAATGAATAGCATTCAAAATAGGGTTTTCATTACCTAATGGTGAAAATGCAATAAAAATATCCCCTTGTTTTGCAATCACTTGTAACTGTTTACGATACAGTTGCTCAAGCTCGGCATCTTGAGCTAAATGCCCAGTGAGTACACCATCACAGTGTAAAAGATGAGCGGCTAGGCTTGGGCGTTGTAAATCATAGCGATGCAGTAAATGACTTACAAATAATTGTGCATTTGGATAAGATCGTCCGTGTCCACAAACAATAACCTTGTTACCTTGTAACAAACAAGCCACAATTTTCTTGGCTGCTTCATTTAATACTGTGGGTAATAAATCCGCTGCCGCAATTTGAATTTGGATACTTTCAGCAAACCTATCTTGAATTTTTTCTAACATTTTCCAAATCTTATCCTAAGAAATTTTTAAACCAAATAGGCTCATCAGTTCCTTCAAATACCACAACATCAAAGCGGCAATCTGCAGTGTCTAAACTTTGATTTAATTTAGCCAACCATAAATTTGCTGCCTTTAACCATTTCTGTTGCTTATGATAGTTAATACTTTCTAATGCCGACCCGAAATGACTATTTTTTCGTTGACGAACTTCAACAAAAACAAAAGTAGTATGCTCTTTCATTATTAAGTCTAGTTCACCAACTTTAAATACTTGATTCTGAGCAACAAAGGATAATCCTTGTTGCTCTAAAAAAGAACGGGCTTTTTGCTCAAATAGAGCCCCTTTAGCTCGCGGATTATTGTGCTGAAACCACTGAACCATTTTGGTATTTTAACCACGTCATTTCACGTTCAATTAAGCAATTTGTTCCTGCACTTAATACCCCTGTTAAACCTGAAACTTTATAACCTGGAATTTGACGGAACTCATTGAATTTATTCGCAATAGACCACGAATCTGATCCCATTGCATATAAACGCATCATTGAAAAATCGCTTTCTGCTAAGGTTTCCGCTTTCTTATAGGATTCGGACTCTACATCAGCAAGTAGTGGAATTTCACTAAATTTTACACCCTCCATTGTTAAACGGAAATCAGGTCCATTATTTGGTGAATTACTACGAGAAGACGAATACAACGCAAATTTTCCTGCTAATGATGAGCTATCTAACCCTTGTTTTAATTCAGTTAGTTGCTCTGCATTACCTAGCAAATACAAGCCACTATTTGGTGCAACGCCTACGGTTTGTAAGGCACTAATACTATCTAATGGTTGGTGATAATAACGAATATCAGCATCTTTATTGGTCAGTTGTCGCCAACGCTGTGCAAAAGCATCTGCAGAACGCTGACCAAAATCATCTTGTGGCGCAACCACTACCGCATTTTCAATACGATCTTGATTAAAACGGTCAGCAGCAGAACGAGCCTCCGCTTCTGGCGATAAACCATAGTAACAAACTTTACCCAATGCTCTTGAGTTTGGTGTAGCATTTAATGCTAACACATTTAAATCGCTGATTTCAGGGCTTACTAACATCTCATCAACACGAGCTTTTAATAATGGACCAATGATAGTTTGTGTTCCTTGCTGTTTTGCTTGGACTAAAATATCAGAAATGGCTGTTCCATTCGTATCATAGACTTGAATTGCCGTTGCATCTTGCCCTTTCGCATCATCAAAACCACGTTTGATAATATCGCCTAAAATTTTGGCATCGCCACTTAATGGCAGCAGCAAAGCAACTCCATTTAGTTGAGTTTGTTGGAAAGAAGTCACATTTTGTAATTCTGTTGGCAATAATTGTGTAGCACTATGGCTTGGATATTGCTGTTTCCAATTTTCAATGGCTTGTGGAAGTTGTGCAGGATTTGCAATATTTTGGTTATAAGCCACCGCTAACGCTAACCAGCCAGCAACTCCTGCTTCGCCCACACCTGCAGTGGCTTTCTCCAACATACCACGATTAGCATTGCGTAACGTTTCCCAAATTTTATCGTTATTTTCTTGACGAGCTCGATTATCACCTAAATAGCCATCTAATAATGATCTTGCACGAACAATCTCAATCACATCTTTATTATTTTCGGCAATTTGTGCTTGTGTACGATAAACTCGTAACAATTGTGATGAACTTAATTGTGCTTTAGGTAATTGGTTTAAGAGTAAAGTAGCTTGTTGGCTATTTTTTTGTAATGCTGCAAGCTGAGCATTAAGAAGATTAAATTCAACTCGTTGAATATCATTTAATTCTGGCTGATTGATTTGTGCCATCGTATTTTGAGCTTCAACAACTTTATTTTCATCAATCAATTTACGAATTGCAAGTAAGCGGTAGCTTTGTTGCGTTTCTTTGCTACTTTGCTCTGCCTTATTGATATAAAATTCAGATGTTGCATAGGCTTCATTTTTTAAGGATTCTGTTACCTCATTTTTAAACAGACCAGAGCCAGTACAAGCAGATAAAAAGAGCGCTAATGCAGTTGGCACAAAAACCATTTTCATTTTTTGGCTAAAGGTGCGAGTTTGTACTAAAATAGTGGACATCTTATTGCTCCATTTTGGAAAAATTAATAATGCTATGTATTCATTAAACGAACATAGTGCGAAATCTTACTTATCAAACAAGTGAAAATCAAATGAAAAACAGCTCTATACCAGAACAATCTGGCGTATTATATATTGTTGCGACACCGATTGGAAATTTAGAAGATATTACACAACGAGCCTTGAACATATTTCAACAAGTTGATCTTATCGCCGCAGAAGATACACGTCATAGCGGTTTGCTACTTAGCCATTACGGTATTAAAAAACCTTTTTTTGCTTTACACGATCATAACGAACAACAAAAAGTAGCTGTATTAGTTGAAAAATTACAACAGGGCCAAAATATTGCCTTAGTTTCTGATGCTGGCACGCCACTGATTAGCGACCCTGGATTTCATCTTGTTCGCCATTGCAGACAAGCTGGAATTAAAATTGTTCCAATACCAGGTGCTTGTGCTGCAATTACAGCACTTTGCAGTTCAGGTATCGCATCTGACCGCTTCTGTTTTGAAGGATTTCTGCCTGCTAAAACTAAAGCTCGCTGCGATAAACTTTCAGCATTACTTGATGAACCAAGAACCCTTATTTTCTATGAATCAACTCATCGTATCCTAGATACGCTCGCAGATATGCAACAAGTATTTGGGGGAGAACGCTATATCGTAATGGCAAGAGAGATAACAAAAACGTGGGAAACTATTTATGGTGCATCATTAAATGAGCTGATTGCGTGGTTAGCAGAAGATAATAACCGCATTAAAGGCGAAATTGTTTTAGTTGTCGAAGGAAATATTGCTGAACCTAGCGATGATGAAATTTCAGCACAAGCACTGAAATTATTTACGTTACTTGCACAAGAGCTACCCTTAAAAAAAGCAGCTGCGATTGTGGCTGAATGTTTTAACTACAAGAAGAATACGCTTTATCAATACGGTTTAGCACATTTTAAAAATTAACTATCACTTTATATTTTTGGAGAATTTATGGCAGCAGAAGGGGCAACACCACTGATTAGTGTTGTAACATTACTAGCAGCTGCGGTTATTGCAGTACCGTTATTTAAACGCTTAGGTTTAGGTTCTATTTTAGGTTATTTAGCCGCAGGTTTAGTGATTGGGCCTTTCGGGTTAGGTTTATTTAGTGATCCTGAAGGAATTATTCATATCGCCGAACTTGGCGTGGTGATGTTTTTATTTATCATCGGCTTAGAGATGAAACCTTCACACATTTGGGGATTGCGTAATCATATATTTTGCTTAGGTGCATTCCAAATTTTTAGTGCCATTGCAGCATTGATGGGAATTGGCCTACTCTACGGTTTAAGTTGGCAAGTCGCATTTGTTGCAGCATCAGGTTTTGTTCTCACCTCAACAGCAATTGTAATGCAAGAATTAAATGATCGTGGTGATATTACCTCACCTCGTGGACAACAAATCGTCTCCATTCTCTTATTTGAAGATTTACTTATTGTCCCATTGCTTGCAGCTGTTGCATTTCTTTCTCCCAATAAGACCGCTTCAGGTGCACCTATTTGGCAAACCATTGGATTAGCCGCAGGCTCAATTGCTGTGTTAGTTGCAGCAGGGCTATGGCTACTTAATCCATTATTCAAAATGTTAGCCAAAACAAAAGCTCGAGAAGTAATGACCGCAGCCGCTTTATTGGTTGTACTTGGAGCAGCATTATTGATGGAATACGGTGGGCTATCAATGGCAATGGGAGCATTTGTCGCAGGTGTATTACTTTCAGAATCCAGCTTCCGACATCAACTTGAAGCAGATATTGAACCTTTCCGAGGGCTATTACTTGGCTTATTTTTCCTTGGTGTTGGAATGTCTCTCAATCTCTCCGTTGTTTTTGAGAACTGGATACTTATTCTCTCTGGTGTTATTGCATTTATGTTCGCTAAAGGGTTCTGTATTTATATCGTTGCACGCTTAACGAAGAAAAAACACCCAAATGCGTTAGATCGAGCCATTATTATGGCTCAAGGGGGAGAATTTGCCTTTGTACTTTTCTCCGCTGCAACTAGCCAAGGGGTTATTGATGCAAAAATTCAGGCAAATCTGACCGCTATTGTGGTGTTATCAATGGTACTAACGCCTTTATTTATCATCATTCATAAGAAATACATTATCCCACGCCAAACCTATGTTCAAGAAGAGCAAGAACACGATCATATTGATGCACAGCACCCAACGATCATTATCGGTTTAGGACGTTATGGGCAAATCGTTAATCACTTATTGATGATGACTGGCTGCCACCCAACGGTAATTGACAAAGACGCTAACCTAATTGCAGGAATGCGAAAACGTGGCATTAAAAGCTACTACGGCGATGCAACTCGTCCAGAATTACTACACGCAGCAGGTATTGAAAGTGCTGAATTGCTAGTTGTGGCAATCAACAATAAAGAGCAAGCCACACATATTGTAGAGCTTGCTCGTAAAATGAATCCACAAATCAAAATTATTGCTCGTGCTTATGACCGCCTACACGTTTTCGATCTCTATAATGCAGGAGCAGATATTCAAGTGCGTGAAACTTTCGATTCGGCACTGCGTACAGGGAAGAAAATCTTGCTAGCAATGGGAATGGATAAAGAAATGGTTGAAGAAATCGGTACTGCTTACTTCTACCGAGATCGCCATACTATCAAACAAATGGCAGAAGTTTATAATCCTAAAATTGAGCGTTTCAAAAATGAGGAACTATTGAAACTCGCTTTAGAAAACGATCAGGAAACAATGCTAGAAATTCAACAAATTATGAATAAAGAACGTTAGTTTATTAAAGTAGAAGAGTAAAAATACAGAAAGTTTGATAATTCTATCTTCTAATTTAGCAATTCTAAGTTGCTTAGTGAAACATTAAGCGGTGAGATTAGGCTAGAAATTTACAAATTGTTGCCATAATCTCACCGCTTGTTTATTCTGCTCTAATCTGATGTAAAAAACGTTTGGTTCTTTCGTGCTGAGGGTTATTAAATAGCGTTTCTGGCGACCCTTGTTCGACAATCTCACCTTTATCCATTACAACCACAATATCTGCAACATCTAATGCAAATTTGATTTCGTGTGTAACCACAACCATTGTCCAGCCTTCATTCGCAAGTGCTTTCATTGTATTGAGTACGTCTTGTACCAATTCGGGATCAAGTGCTGATGTTGGTTCATCAAAGAGCATTAATTCAGGTTGGATAGCCAATGCTCTGGCAATACCTACTCGTTGCTGTTGCCCGCCTGAAAGCTGAAATGGATAAAGATTTATCTTATCAGCAAGTCCTACTTTACTAAGGAGTAATTCAGCCTCTTTGCGAGCTTGCTCTAACGGTTTTCCTTGTACAAAAACAGGGCCTTCCATTACATTTTCTAACGCTGTCTTATGTGGGAATAGGTTATAGTTTTGAAAAACCATTCCTGATTTGCGTCTGAGTGCCAAAATATCTTTCTTGATATTTTTATTTGAGAAATCAATGAATAATGGCGTTGAGTTGTCGAAGGTTATTGTGCCTTGTTCTGGCATTTCCAACGCATTTAAACAACGGAGAAATGTTGTTTTTCCTGAGCCTGATGGCCCAAGAATAACAACAACTTGTCCTTTTTGAATATCTAAATCAATACCACGCAAAATGGTATTTTCACCAAAGGTTTTATGAATATTGCGAATTTTTATCATTATGCGACCTATTTGCGACTATTTATTTTGCTACATAGCGATCAAAGCGTTTTTCAAGTCGTGCTTGGATTAAGAATAGCACCCAACAATAACACCAATAAATCAAGCCTGCTTCAATATAAACAGGTAAAAAATCGTAAGACATATTGGCAACTTGTTGTGCGACACGAAACATTTCGGTAACAGTGACAACAGAGGCAAGAGAGGTGTCTTTAAATAGACCAATAAAGGTATTACTTAATGGCGGTACTGCAACCCGAATAGCTTGCGGTGCAATGATTCGGCGAAATGTCTGCATATAGGTCATACCAATAGTATAGCCTGCTTCCCATTGCCCTTTTGGTACAGATAAAATTGCAGCTCGAATAGTTTCTGAACCGTATGCACCAATATTTAACGAGAAACCAATAATAGCAGCTGGAATAGGATCAATAAAAACACCAATAGCAGGTAATCCGTAAAATACAATACAGATTTGAACTAACATCGGTGTACCACGAATGATTGAAATATAAGTTTTAACAACAATCAGTAATAAGCGGTGCAAAATGCTATGGTTGGGGCTAACTCTGACTAATGCAACGGCAACCGCAATCAACATTCCAATAATAAAAGAGGCAATAGCGAGAGGAATTGAAACTAAAATGGCCGCTTTCACCATCGGCCAAAAACCATTTATGACCAACTCCGCTCGGGCATCGGTCATAAATGGTAAAGATGCAAGAAAATTATTTAACACTGATATCTTTTCCGAAGAACTGTTCACCTAATTTCTTCAGTGTACCATCTTTTTGTAATTCAACAACCGCTGCACTAATTTTTGCAAGGGCTTCATCATTTCCTTTGTTTGCAATAAAACCCGCACCCACTTTTTCATCAGATTCCCACACAGGTTTTAATCCTGAATTTGGATTTTTCTTCAAGTAATCTAATAATGCTAGAGAATCATTAAAGGTAACGTCAGTACGTTTTTGTTGAATGAGTAATAGTGCTTGAGCCATTCCATCAACAGGCACGATCTCTGCTTGATATTTACGAGCAGTTTCGCCATAGTTTGAACTTAATGTTTGACCTGCTTTTAACCCTTTTACATCTTCTGGTTTGGTAATACGAGTTTCATCTGCACGAGCTAATAACATTGCACCAGACCAGCTATAAGGTTCTGATTTATCAAAGGTGGCTTGGCGTTCTGGGGTGGTTAATGCCACTTGGTTAGCGACTAAATCAAAACGCTCGCCTTTTAACCCTGCCAACATTGCATCCCATTGTGTTTCTTTAAAATCAATTTTCACCCCGAGTTTTTCTGCAACTGCACGAGTTACTTCAACATCGTAGCCTGTTAGTTTGCCACTTGCATCGTGGTAAGTGAAAGGTGCATAAGTACCTTCTGTTCCAACAGTGATAGTGCCTTTATTATTGATTCGCTCTAAAAGAGTTTCTTTTGCAAATGCGTGAGATGAAGTTGCTAGTGCAACAAGAGATAATGTAACGATTGATAGTTTTTTAAACATAAAATATTCCTTTTGATAGGTAAAAATTCAACTTGTACAAATTTAAGGGCTAATCCTACCGCTTGCAAATAACCAAAAGGAATATAAAGAAACCAAAAGTTAGATTGTTCGAAATAGCATCATCTTGCTATTTAATCCTCTCCAATCTCTGAATTAACACATCTTCCGACACAGCTTGGATTTTTCGCATTTGATAGAATAATAATGCTGCTGCAATACTCAAGCTAATGCAGAACATAATCCAGAAACCGCTTGCTGCCATTGGCTTTCCTAGCCAGTCAGTCATCGACAAAATATATCCAAACGGCATTCCCACTAGCCAATAGCAAAAAATAGTAATGGTTAGAGTGGGTTTAGTATATTTATAACCGCGTAAAATGCCATTACAAACTACTTGTAAAGCATCAGGAATTTGATAAATCGCTGCAAAAATCAATAAGCTCGATGCAATTGCAATGGAAGTTGGATCACTCGTAAATGCGTGTGGGAGTAAATTTCGGCAAAGAAAAATCACACAAGCAAAGAAAATCGCTAACATTACCCCTGTAAAGAGTGCGTGATAGCTGAGATGTTTAGCACCTTCAATATTTTTCTGTCCAAGTGTCTGCCCAACAAGAATTGTCGTTGCAATCCCAAAAGAGAGTGGGATCATAAAAAAGAGAGAACTTGTCTGTAACGCAATTTGATGGCTTGCAACCACTTGTGCCCCTAAAGGTGAAATAATTAGAGATGATGTAGCAAATAACATTACCTCAGTAAAAAGGGCAAAACCAATAGGCGTACCCAATTTAAATAGCTTGAGCAACGTTTCTCGGCTTGGCATTTCAATCCACTTCTCAAATAACTTAATATCTTTTTGGGATTGGTTGGTGTAGCAGTAATGTAGCATCAATCCAAACATTATCCAGTTCACAATAGCCGTTGCTACACCACAACCAACAGCACCCATTTCAGGCAAGCCGAATTTTCCAAAGATAAAAATATAATTCAGTGGAATGTTAAGTAATAAGCCAATGAAAGTAATGATCATTGCAGGTTTAGGGTTAGATAAACCATCATTCATACAACGTAAATTTACCGATAACAAAGCAGGGACAAGCCCGACACTTAATGCCATTAAATATTGTGCAGTTTTACCAGAAAATTCCGCAGGTGTGTGCATAAATTCAAGAATAAGATCGCTATTCAGATAAATGGTAATAAGTGGAATACTGAGTCCAATCACAATCCAAAAACCTTGACGAATTTGATGGGCAATTAAATGACGTTGGCTTGAACCATTTAGGTAAGAAACTGTTGGGGTAATGGCATTTAAGATCCCTAAAACAAATAGAAACAGCGGAAAGTAAATAGAATTGCTAACCGCAATTGCTGAAACATCAGCATCACTCACCAACCCAGCCATAATAATATCTGCCAATCCCATTCCTGAAACCGCTAACTGAGAAATAAAAATAGGGGTTGTCAGTTTTAACAACCGTTTCATATTTTCAGGATATTGTTGCCATTGAAAGTTCATCTTATTTCTCCCTTTTCATTTTTTAGCTTTTTAATTTCTTGTTCGACAGTTTAATTTATTCTGTTTCTAAAAATCAGGATCAACATTAAAAGTCATTGGTTCGCCCGTAATTGGGTGAGTAATAGATAGCGATTGAGCGTGTAAACAAAGCCTTGGTGCTAAACTTCTTGCCAGCGGATTTGCATAAAATTTATCGCCTAAAATAGGGTGTCCTAATGCCAAGCTATGCACTCTTAATTGATGTGAACGCCCTGTATATGGGGTTAATTTTACCCTTGTAATATTATTCGGATAATGTGCAAGAATTTCATAGAATGTTACCGCTTGTTTACCTCGTTCAAAACAGATTTTCTGACGGGGGCGATTTTCCCAATCACAAATTAACGGGAAATTGATTGTGCCTGCATCACCAACTTTCTCACCTAGTTTTCCCCATAATAATGCTTGATAATGCTTTTTCGGCTCACGTTCACGAAATTGACGTTTTAGCTCTTTTTCCGCTTGTTTACTTAACGCAAACAGCAAGATCCCACTCGTTGCCATATCTAAACGATGAGCAGGCTCAGTAAAGCCATATTTCTGTTGAACTCGAAGCATTGCACTGTCTTGATATTCAGGTCGATTTCCTGGAACAGAAAGTAATCCACTCGGTTTATTGATCACCAAAATATGATTATCTCGATAAACTTCATCTAGCCAAGGATCTGTTGGGGGATAATATTCGATAAGTGCCATAATCTCTGTGATAAATTACATCGTAAAAATTTTACTATTCTAACAGAGATTAAGACTAATCCCCAAAAGAATGGAAAATTTCCTTGTGTTTTAATTTCTATTCAAGTATCTTCTCGCTGTTCAAATGAACATCACAATTTATCTATTTTCACTTCGGAGAAAACAATGAAAACTCTTTTTGCAAGTTTTGCAACTGGTTTCACTGCCTTCAGTGTTCTATTCAGCTCAGTTGCTACCGCCTCTACTCAAACCTTTAAAATCAGTGCGATTCCTGACTATGATGCTGCCGAAATGACTCGTTCATTCGATAGCTTTGCCGAATATCTTACGAAGGAAACAGGTCTTAATGTCAAATATGTCCCCGTTACCGACTATGCTGCGGTTGTTACTGCATTCAGACGCGGTGAAATTGATTTAGTTTGGTTTGGTGGTTTAACTGGCGTTCAAGCTCGTGCGAAAGTGCCAGCTTCAGAAGCGATTGCACAACGCCCTCAAGATGAAAAATTCCAATCTGTTTTCATCAAACAAAAAGATCTTGCTGACATTAAGAATATCCAAGATGTCAAAAAACATTCCCTTGCATTTGGTAGCGAAAGCTCAACATCGGGCCATTTAATGCCTCGTTTCTTCTTAAATGAAGCAGGTATTAACCCTGACAAAGATTTAGATGGTTCACCTGTTTATAGTGGTTCGCACGATAAAACTTACGGATTAGTTGAAGCAGGCTCAGTACAAGTTGGTGCAGTAAATAAACAGTACTGGGATAAAATGGTAAAAGAAGGAAAAGTCAATAACGCAAAAGTTGAGCTATTCTATACGACACCTGAATACTACGACTACAACTGGACAATCAATGTTGTTGATCAAAAATTTGGTGCAGGCACTAAAGAAAAAGTTAAACAAGCCTTATTAAAAGCCGATGCGTCTAGCTCTCAAGTAATGAATCTACTTTCCGCAGAAAAATTCATTGAAAGCAAAAACGATAATTATCAAGGTATTGAGAAAGTTGCGAAAGAGCTTAAATTGATTAAGTAGTTTCATTGCAAATTGACTAATTAACAAAGGGACACTCGCAGAGTCTCCCTACAATACAACAAGATAAATATCGTGTTTTCAATTGGTTACAATTTACTTTGTAGGACACACTTCGTGTGTCCTAATACGAGAAAATCTGCAATTCTTTATTTAGAAAAACAATGCAACCATTACTTTCCTTTCAACAAGTTTCCAAACAATTTGATCAACAAAGCGTACTTGATCATATTTCCTTAGATATTTATTCGGGGGAAATTGTCGCTATTGTTGGAGCAAGCGGTTCAGGCAAATCAACCCTAATGAATTTGATTATGCGATCTGTCGAATGCTCATCAGGGCAAATTTTATTAAACGGTAAAAGTATTCAGCATTACCAAAATAATAAACAATATGCTCAACAAGTAGGAATGTTACATCAGCAATACCATTTAGTTACGCAGCTCGAAGTAATACATAACGTCCTTGCTGGACGGCTCAATCAGTGGGGCTTTGCTCGCTCCCTACTTTCACTATTTAAGCCCCAAGAGAAAGAACTTGCATTGAATGCCCTCAAAGCTGTCGGACTTGAAGATAAAGCTTACCAAGCAACAACAGCATTATCAGGGGGAGAACAGCAACGTGTTGCGATTGCCCGTTTATTAGTACAAAGCCCAAAATTGATTTTAGCCGATGAACCTATTTCTGCACTTGATCCTGTGAATGCACAAAAAGTACTAGCCCTATTAACAGGTTTAGTACGAGAACAAGGTAAAACCTTAATTGCCAGCGTACATTCGGTGGAGTATGCCAAAACTTATTTCGACCGAATGATCGGCATTAAAGCTGGACATATTGTATTTGACCAACCCGCTCAAGCAGTAACACAATCACAATTAGATCACCTTTACGGATTTGCAAAAAATGGAACGTAACCAACCGCTTAGCTTAAACGAACGGCGTAATATCCTAACGATTGCATTATTAGGTGCTTTTCTGGCTACGCTATTTTCCCTTGATTTAACTACTGGTAGCAGTGGAATAATGCATTCTGGTGGTTGGGCAACACTTTCTCGTTTATCCCAGAGCTTGCTTAATCCTGATATTTCTCCTGCATTGATTAAACTAGCCTTAGAGTCAAGTTTACTTACTTTCTGTTACGCCTTAATTTCACTTTCTTTAGCAGTTATAGTCGGGTTTCTGTTGGCTCTTTTGGCATCGGGCGTGCTGTTTTCATCTCTTTGGTTACAAATATCTGCTCGTGGCATTTTAGGGGCACTGCGTGCCATACACGAGCTGATTTGGGCGTGGTTCTTCGTTGCTGCAGTTGGTTTAAATCCAGTGGGAGCAGTATTCGCTCTCGCCATTCCCTATTCAGGCTATTTAGGTAAAATCTTTGCAGATACACTACAAGGTATGCCACAAAAGCCAATAATAGCGTTGCAACAAAGCGGAGCAAACCGCTTACAACGGCTTTGTTATGGCTATTTACCTCAAGCCTTGCCAATGATGTTGAGTTATACAATGTACCGCTTGGAATGTGCTATTCGCTCATCTTCAGTACTCTCTTTTGTAGGACTAGGGGGAATCGGTATGCAAATTCAACTCTCATTACAAGATCTGAAATATGAACAAATTTGGACGTTCTTATTCTTTTTAGTCGCAATGATTATGCTGATTGATCGTTGGAGCTACGCAGTAAGGCAACGAGTATGATACATCAATTTCTTCGCTATTTAGATCGCCACTTTATTAAATACTCTTTTTGGGCAGTTATCAGTCTGTTTATATTCTCTTGGGGATATATTTTAGCCGATCAACCCGATAGCCTTTCTACGCTATTTCGTGTTGAAAATGTAGATTATATCGTTGAATTTCTCAGCGAAATGTTAGGCATTAATGAAGAAACACCCGCTTACTTAGATCCTGAAATGTGGCAGAAAGCCCTTTGGCTCAGTGCGGAAACCTTACTAATGAGCATTCTTGCCACTGGAATGGCTGCAATTGGAATGTTGCTGTTTGTTTTACCCGCAGCCCGTAATATTGCAGAAGGGCGATTAAGCCATAGTCGCTGGTATCATCGAATTGCTTATCGTATTAGCCGCTTTTTATTCCTATTTAGTCGTGCTGTGCCTGAACTAATGTGGGCAATGATTTTAGTCTTTATTTTTAAACCAGGTATTCTACCAGGTGCATTAGCACTTGCTATTCACAACTTTGGCGTATTAGGCAAACTTTGTAGCGAAGTTATTGAAGATATTGACGAAAAGCCATTACGACATCTCATACAAAATGGAGCTAGCAAAGCACAGCTACTGGTTTATGGTATTTATCCCGCCGTAATTCGCCCATTTCTAAACTATATTTTATACAGAATGGAAAATATTATCCGTGCGACTCTAATTGTGGGATTTGTTGGAGCTAGTGGTTTAGGAATGCAATTCAAACTTGCAATGAGTTTCTTTCATTATTCAGAAATCACCTTATATCTACTCTGTTATTTATTACTTGTTTATCTCACTGATATTTTCACTGCATTAGCGAAAAAGTATATTTCTGAAAAAGAATAAAAAAACCCTACCAAAAGGTAGGGTTTAAAGGATAGCGAATGCACGCTAAGGAGAAAATATGTCTAAACTATTTTGCAAGTTTTTGACGGATTGCATTCGCTAATTCGGTGCTAACTTTTTCAAAGTGAGCTAATTGTCTTTCTACAATTTCAGGTACAGTTACACCTGATAAACCTGCCGCAAAGTTACCTGCTAGGCGATCTTTCTCTTCAGCTGTGAAGATATTGTAAAGCGCTGCTGGTTGTGAATAGTAATCTTCATCATACTCACGGAAGTTAAAGTGTGCCGCTTCACGTTCAATTTGTAATGGTAATTGATCGTGTGTTGGAACATAAGTATCAAAACGGTTCGGTGCATAGTTAGGGTTATTGCCACCATTTGCATCTACACGCATTGCACCATCACGATGAGTTGTGTGATATGGGCATTTTGGTGCATTTACTGGAATTTGGTGATGGTTTACACCTAAACGGTAACGTTGTGCATCTTGATAAGAGAACAAACGACCTTGTAACATACGGTCTGGAGAGAAACCAATTCCAGGAACGATGTTAGATGGTGCAAAAGCTGCTTGCTCTACTTCTGCAAAGTAGTTCACTGGATTACGGTTTAACTCTAACACACCAACTTCAATAACTGGGTAATCTGCGTGTGGCCATACTTTTGTTAAGTCAAAGGCATAGTTATGTTTGTGAGCATCAGCCTCTGGCATAATTTGCACTTGAACTGTCCAACGTGGGAAATCCCCTTTCTCAATAGACTCATATAAATCTTTTTGGCTTGATTCACGATCTTCACCCACCACTTTAGCCGCTTCTTCATTAGTGAAGAATTTATGACCTTGTTGTGTTTTGAAGTGGAATTTAACCCAGAAACGCTCATTTGCTTCGTTTACAAAGCTATATGTATGGCTACCATAACCATTCATATGACGTAATGTCGCTGGAATACCACGATCTGAGAATAATGTCATAATTTGGTGCATTGACTCAGGGTGACGTGACCAGAAATCCCACGCAGCATTTGCATCACGCAAGTTAGTTTGTGGATTACGTTTTTGTGTATGAATAAAATCAGGGAATTTTAATGGATCACGAATAAAGAATACAGGTGTGTTGTTACCTACTAAATCCCAGTTTCCTTGTTCTGTATAGAATTTTAATGAGAAACCACGAACATCACGCTCAGCATCAGCCGCACCACGCTCACCTGCTACCGTTGAAAAACGTAATAAAACTTCAGTTTCTGCACCTGGTTTGAACACAGCTGCTTTAGTGTATTTGGTAATATCTGCAGTCACTTTAAATGTACCGTAAGCCGCAGAACCTTTAGCGTGAACAACACGCTCAGGAATACGCTCACGAGCAAAGTGTGCTAATTTTTCTTGAAACCAAACGTCTTGTAATAATAATGGACCACGAGGACCCGCAGACATTGTATTATCATTATCTACTACTGGTGCACCAGCTGCATTTGTTAATGTTTTTGATCCGTGATCAAAAGGACATTTTGACATAATAAGATTCTCCTCAAAAATAGGGTTAGGTAATTTGCGAAGTGGATTATACGTAGCCCCCTTAATTTCTCAATCTATTGATTTGATAATATATGACTATTAAAAATATAAATTTAATAGGATTTATTGATAATAATTATCAATTGAAATTTTAAGCGAATGTAGTAGTTACAACAAAAAGTACTAAAAAGATGAAAAGCCTCAAATAGAGACTCAGACTGATGACAAACC
>NZ_LEKM01000123.1 GCF_009761375.1 Ursidibacter arcticus
ATTAGCAACTATTTTGTCCACTTGAACGTGTAATGGGTAAATCAGCAACTATTTTGTCCATTACACCACAAATTAGGAATTAGGCTTTGTCATCAGCCTGAGGAGAACTTCTCACTCTTAATTAAGGTTGATTAGGCTTTTGCTGAATCATCAACATAAGCATCAGGGTCTGTTTTACCCATTGGTTTTAACATTGTGAAGAACAATACTAAACATAATGCTGTTAAACCTAAACCGATATATACCGATAATTGATAGTCTAAACCAAAACCGATCTTATTGTATGCAAGGTAGGTAAAGCACACCGCACTGATAAATACCGCAGGGATAGTACATACCCAGTGGAATTTGTTATAGCGATATAAATAAGCTGCTGCAGTCCATAACATTACCATTGCAGTTGTTTGGTTTGCCCAAGTGAAGTAACGCCATAATACGCTAAAGTCAATTTTAGACACAATGAAACCAACTGCAAATAATGGTACTGCAATTAACAAACGTTTTGCTAATGTACGTTGTTCTAAATGGAAGAACTCTGCAATAATTAAACGTGCTGCACGGAATGCTGTATCACCCGATGTAATTGGTAATACAACCACACCTAATACTGCAAAGATACCGCCCACAAACCCTAAGAAGTATAATGATGAATCATACACCACTTTAGATGGAGAGCCAGCAGTGATTGCATCTTGTAATGCTTGTGGGTTTTCATAGAATGCTAAACCAACCATACACCAGATTAACGCAATTACACCTTCTGCAATCATTGCACCGTAGAAAATGAAACGACCTTCTTTTTCATTTTCTGCACAACGAGCCATTAGTGGAGTTTGTGTTGCGTGGAAACCAGATAATGCACCACAGGAAATTGTTAAGAATAGTAATGGCCAAATTGGAACATCACCTTTCACTTGGAAGTTTTGGAAGAATTTATCCCAAGTTAAGCCTGCACCGTCTTGATTTACTGTACGGAAGAATTCGATTGGATCAGTTGCACTGAAATGGCTTGATACTAAACCATATACCATACCCACTGACATAAACAGTAATAATGCACCAAAGAATGGATAAATTTTACCGATGATTTTATCAATTGGAAGTAAGGTTGCTAAAATGTAGTAACAGAAAATGATCGTTGTCCACACTGCAATAACTGTTGGTTTATCCATTCCCCAAACTGTTAAATCGCTTACTGCGGCAGACGCTGATGCTGCAATTTCTTCCGCATTATTTAGCGATAAAGTACCACCTGCTGAGCCAAATGCGTCCATTGTGATTGTACTTAATAATTGAGCTGGGCTTGCAACGAATACCACACCAACTAATAATAATAAAATTACCGCTAGAATGTTGATGAACGCTTTAACAGGGCGACCTAAGTATTTACCCGCAAGGTTTGGCATTGAAGCACCGCCATTACGCACACTTAACATTCCGCAGAAATAGTCGTGTACCGCACCTGCAAAAATACAACCAAGTACGATCCAGAGCATTGCAACTGGCCCGTATAACGCACCAAGGATAGGGCCAAAAATCGGGCCTGTTCCAGCAATGTTTAATAATTGAATTAGCCAAATACGAGTTTTTGACATTGGCATATAATCAACACCATCTTGCATAGTATATGCAGGTGTTTGTTTTTTCGGGTTGATCACGAAGATCTTTTCGATAATCTTGCCATATACAAAGTAACCAAGTACTAATACAGCAACACAGAATAAGAACCACAACATAGTAGATGTCCTAAATTAATGTTGATAAATAATGAATTTAACCTAAAAGGCGAGGCATTGTAGAGAGTAGAATAAATAAAGTAAATTAAGATATTACAGAAATGTTACTTGTTGTCTAAAAATGTGACAAAGATCACGTTTTGAACAATCATTCAGTTACACAGTACATAAAATAGTAAAGGTAAATAATGCAAATTGTATAAAAAATCAGCTTATCTATAAGTAAATCAGAACCATCTAACAATTTTTATGTCTTAGGCTACATTCAAATAATCACAACTTTTAATGAAACAACAATAATAGAAAGGAAACATATCAATGAAAAAATCAATGCAAAAAACATTATTGGCTTCTTTATTACTCGGATTAGGAATGTTCTCTCTTCCTACTATGTCAAATGCAACATTACCAACGGCAGTAGATGGTCAAGCACTACCTAGCCTAGCACCAATGTTAGAAAAAGTACGCCCTGCGGTTGTAAGTATTGCCGTTGAAGGAAAAACAGAAAATAAACGCACTCGTTCTAATGTACCAGAAGAATTTGAATTTTTCTTCGGACCTGATATGTTCGGTGAGCGTGGTGGAGAACGCCAATTTAGAGGTGAAGGTTCGGGAGTTATTATCAATGCAGCAAAAGGCTATGTAGTGACGAATAACCACGTTATTGATAAAGCCGATAAAATCAACGTTAAATTAGAAGATGGACGTGAATTTAAAGCCAAATTGATTGGTGCAGACCCGCTTTCTGACGTTGCACTTCTACAAATTGAAAAACCAGAAAAGCTTACTGAAATTAAAATTGCAGACTCTGACAAATTACGCGTAGGCGATTTCACTGTTGCAATCGGTAACCCATTTGGTTTAGGGCAAACGGTTACATCAGGGATTGTTTCTGCATTAGGCAGATCAACAGGTAATAGTGATGAAGGCTACGAAAGCTACATTCAAACTGATGCCGCAGTAAACCGTGGTAATTCAGGTGGACCATTAATTAACTTACAAGGTGAACTTATTGGTATCAATACAGCAATTATTTCGCCAAGCGGTGGAAATGCAGGTATTGCTTTTGCTATTCCAAGTAATATGGCAAATAACCTTGTACAACAAATTTTAGAATTTGGGGAAGTGAAGCGTGGCTTACTGGGTATTAAAGGTGGCGAATTAAATGCTGATCTTGCTAAAGAATTTAATGTTAATGCTCAAAAAGGGGCATTTATCAGTGAAGTGTTAAATGATTCAGCAGCATCGAAAGCAGGATTGAAAGCAGGAGATGTGATTATTGGTGTAAATGGACAAAAAGTTCATAGTTTTGCTGAATTAAGAGCCAAAGTTGCAACCACAGGTGCAGGTAAACAAATTGAATTGACCTATTTACGTGATGGCAAAGAGGAAAAAACAAAAGTGACTTTACAATCAGACGAGCAAACCAAAACCAGTGCGAATACACTTCTTCCTGCGTTAAAAGGTGCTGAATTTAGTAACTATAACGGGAAAGGCGTTAAAGGTGTTGAAATTACTAAAATTGAAAAAGGCACAATTGCGGAAAAGCGTGGTTTTAGAAAAGGTGATATTATTGTGGGTGTAAACCGCAGAGCCGTTGAAAATATTGGTGAACTTCGCAAAATTTTAGATTCTAAGCCGTCAGCTATCGCCTTAAATATCTTACGAGATGGTTCAAACTTCTTTGTGATTATTCAGTAGTAAAATAGGGGTAATAGATATCGGATAGTAAAAATGATTATTTGGTATCTATTACATACCTTTTCATCAAAAGCGGAAATATTTCCGCTCAGACTGATGACAAACA
>NZ_LEKM01000124.1 GCF_009761375.1 Ursidibacter arcticus
ACAAAATAAAATCTGTTATTTTTCAATTGGTTATAACTTTCCTTGTAGGGACGCCACGCTGGCGTCCGAATGAAAAAAGACTTTGTCAATAATCTGAGCGGAAATATTTCCGCTTTTTTTATTAGTTTTACCACCCTAACGCTTGGTGGGCGACCAAGTTGCGTAATGGTTTAGCGTGATTTAAGGCAATTAAACCTAGATTACGGGCAACTTGAACAGGCAGAAAATCGCAAGAAAATAACGTAATCAGACCGCTTGTGGTTTGCATAATACGCTGTTGATCGGCTAAACGCTGTTGTTCATATTCGTTCAATAATATAGAGCCACCAATATCTTGTTTCTTCTCAAAAGCCTGACCAACGAGATTTGCCAACGCAAAGAGATCTCGCATTCCTAAGTTAAACCCTTGCCCTGCAACTGGGTGTAATAGCTGTGAAGCGTTTCCCACAATTGCGAGTCGATGATGGATATGCGAACTTGCCTTTTGAGATGAAAGCGGATAGACAAAGCGTTTGCTAACTTGAGTAAATTTCCCTAATTTCCAGCCAAATTGTTGTTGAATAGCCTGTAAAAAGTCTGTGTCAGACATTGCCATCGCTTGAGTAGGATCTTGCAAGCACCAAACGAGCGACATTGTATTATCAGCTAAAGGAAGTAGGGCGAATGGGCCCTGTTTCGTAAAACGCTCAAAGGCTTGGTTATGATGTGGAGCGTTTGTTTTGACATTAGCAATGATTGCCGACTGCTGATAATCTCGAATAAAGTCAGTGCTTACGCCACACTGTTGAGCAATTTGAGATTGAATACCGTCTGCGGCAACGAGTAAAGATGTTGTAATTTGTTTATTGCTCTGTAAGGTAATTTGACAAGCGGTAAGATCACGCTCAATTTTTACAACAGTATCAGGGCAAAAAATCTGAATGTTCGACTGTTGAGCAATCAGTTGATTAAGCTGTTCGCCTAATGTTGCCAGCTCAACCACCACGCCTAGTTGCGGTAAAGCTAATTCATCGGCTTTTAAAGTGGTTTTGCCAAAATGGTTTTGGTCAGAAACGTGAATTTGTTGAATTGATGTAGCGATTTTTCGGATACGTTCGGCAAGATTTCCGCCCACAAGCGGTTCGATTTTCGCTAATTTTTGCAAGCTACCATAAGCCAACGCAATGGAGCGAGCATCAAATCCCCCTTGTTCCGCATAGTTTGGTGAGTTTTTTTCGATAATCGCAATATTAAGCTGATGAGCATTGGCGGAACTCAATGCAAGTGCAAGGATTGACCCTGTAATAGCACCGCCGACAATCACGACATCGGCATCTAATTTTTCTCGTGTTTCTGACCCTTCAGCCATTATTTTACCTCAATCAATGCTTTGTTGTTGTCCGCATCAAACAGTTTCCCAACAGGGTATAGTGAAACGTGAGCTGCTTTTGCAATTTGTTGAACGGAAGCGACCGCTTCAGGCTTAACCGCAATCAGTAAACCGCCAGATGTTTGTGGATCACATAAAATGGCTTTCTGTTGATCGGTAAGTGGCGAAATCCATTGCCCATAGCTATCAAAATTACGTTGTGTTCCACCAGGTACTGCACCTTGAGCAATATACTCTTTTACGCCATCAAGGGTATGAATTTGTTCACTATATACTTCGGCTCTTAATTGAGATCCTTGGCATATCTCGGTTAGGTGTCCTAATAAACCAAAGCCTGTCACATCAGTCATTGCGGTAATTTCAGGAATTTTAGCAAATTCAGCCCCGACTAAATTTATCTGGCACATTACATCACGCGCAAGATTTTTATGCTCCGCTTTGAGTTTTCCTTGTTTTTCCGCAGTGGTTAGTACGCCAATACCCAATGGTTTGGTTAAGAATAATTCACAGCCAGCTTGAGCAGACGCATTTTTTTTCACTTGCTCCGTTGAGATAATACCTGTTACCGCTAAACCGAAGACAGGCTCTGGCGAGTCAATAGAATGTCCTCCCGCTAAGGCAATACCTGCTTGCTGACAAGCAAAACGTCCACCCTCTACAATTTTTTGTGCGACTTCGGCAGGTAATTTATTGATTGGAAAACCCAAAATAGCTATTGCCATAATAGGTTTGCCCCCCATCGCAAAAATATCACTAATCGCATTCGTGGCGGCAATTCGCCCAAAATCAAAAGGATCATCAACAATTGGCATAAAGAAATCGGTTGTACTGACGATACCGACACCATTACCAATATCATAGACGGCCGCATCATCTTTTGTTTCATTGCCGACTAATAAATTCGGATCGATAAATTTTGCTTGTTCCGTATGCAAAATTTGTTCTAAAACTTTAGGGGAAATCTTACAGCCACAGCCAGCACCGTGGCTATATTGGGTTAAGCGAATCGGTTCGTTTTGCATAATGTACCTCTGTTCTTATTTAGCCTAAATAAAGATGGTTAGCTCAATTCTACTCCGATTTGCAAAAAATTGACAGTAACCGACCGCTTGTAACTATGCTAAACTAGCAATATCGATCAATTTTACACTCAATCACTATGCCAATTATTAACCAATCTGCCCTTGTTGCTTATAGTGCGGAGCAGATGTATCAACTTGTAAACGACTATGAAAAATACCCACAATTTTTATCGGGCTGTGTGGGAGCAAGTACGCTAAGTTTAGGTGAAAATGAGCTGAATGCAGAGCTTGTTATTCAGAAACTGGGAATTAGTCAGCGTTTTAGTACGCACAATACGATGATCCCGAATCAGAAAATCACAATGGAGCTATTAAACGGGCCTTTTCGTTATTTGAAAGGCTACTGGACGTTTCAGCCCTTTGACGAGCAGAGTTGTAAAATTACCTTACAGCTTGAGTTTGAATTTTCAAATACCTTAATTGCAATGGCATTTGGCAAGATTTTTAATGAACTTACTTTAAAAATGGTCAATGCGTTTAAACAACGAGCTAAGGAGATCTACGGTGTCTGATGCTGAGAAAAAAGAAAAAATTGTGGTAGAAGTGGTTTATGCTTATCCCGAAAAGTATTTTTTGAAAAAGATCGAATTAGAGAATCCGATCTCAATTCAGAATGTGATTTTACAATCGGGCGTATTGCAAAAATATACGGAAATAGATTTAAGAGAAAATAAGATCGGCATTTTTAGCCGTCCTGCGAAACTCACCGATCTAGTTGAAAATGGCGACAGGATCGAAATCTACCGCCCACTCGTTGCCGACCCGAAAGAGATTCGCCGTAAACGAGCAGAGCAACAGAAGAAGTAAAAATTATCCCAACAGCTTATTCATTCTCTTAATAAACGCTGTTGGGTTTTCTAATGTGCCACGTTCAGCAAGGAGTGCTTGTTCAAAGAGTAACTCAATCCATTCATTAAATTGATCTTCATCGGCAATATCTGCCACACGTTTTACCATTGCGTGATCTGGGTTTAGCTCAAAGGTATATTTAACTTCAGGTGCTTGTTGCCCCATTGCGGCAAAGAGTTTTGCCATTTGTGTCCCCATTTCGTCACTGTCCGTAGAAACAACCGCAGGCGTATCAGTTAAGCGGTGAGTTAATACCACTTTTTTGACACGTTCACCAAAGTAATTTTTAGCACGATCTAAGAATGAGGAAAATTCTGCCTCTTGAGCTTTTTGGCTCTCTTCTTCCTGCTTATCAGCAAGATCGCCTAAATCCAAATCTGATTTGGTAATGCTTTGTAATGGTTTTCCGTCAAATTCCGTTAAATAGCTTAACATCCATTCATCAATACGGTCTGAAAGCAGTAAAACTTCAATGCCTTTTTTGTTAAATAGTTCTAGATGCGGGCTATTTTTAGCAACTTGGTAGCTGTCTGCGGTTAGGAAGTAGATCGCTTTCTGACCTTCTTTCATTCTTGCAATATAATCCGCTAAACTCACCGCTTGTTCGCTACTATCACTATGGGTTGAGGCAAAACGTAATAGTCCTGCCACTTGTTCTTTGTTAGCAAAATCTTCACCCACACCTTCTTTTAGTACCAAGCCGAACTCTTTCCAAAATTGTTGGTATTGCTCTGGGTTATCCTTCGCCAGTTTTTCTAGCATTTGTAAGGTGCGTTTTGTTAAAGCTGTGCGTAATGCTGCGGTTGTTTTGTTATCTTGTAAAATTTCACGAGAGACGTTGAGCGGTAAGTCGTTTGAGTCGAGTAAGCCACGCATAAAACGCAAATAATTTGGCATAAAGACTTCCGCATCGTCCATAATAAATACACGTTGAACATAGAGTTTTAAACCGTGTTTTTGATCACGATTGAAGAGATCCCAAGGCGCTTTGCTTGGTACATAAAGTAAGCTGGTATATTCTTGTTTACCTTCCACTTTGTTGTGTGACCAAAGGAGTGGATCGGCAAAATCGTGGCTAATGTGTTTATAAAACTCTTTGTATTCTTCGTCAGAAATTTCAGATTTTGAACGTGTCCAGAGAGCTTGAGCTTTATTGATTTTTTCCCATTTTGTACCGATTTCTTTGCCTTCATCATCAAATTCTTTGGTTTGGATTTCAACAGGCAAGCCGATATGGTCGGAGTATTTACTGATGATGTCACGCAAACGCCATTCGCTTAAAAACTCTTTTTCGTCTTCACGCAAGTAGAGAATAACATCAGTACCACGTTCGGATTTTTCAATATCTGCAACGGTATAATCGCCTTCGCCTCTTGATTCCCATAGCACACCTTGAGAAGAGGCTAAACCTGCTGCACGAGTACGCACAGTCACTTTTTCTGCAACAATAAAGGCAGAGTAAAAACCGACCCCGAATTGCCCGATTAGTTGGCTATCTTTAGCTTGGTCACTACCTAGTGCAGTTAAAAATTCTTTTGTGCCTGATTTTGCGATAGTACCAAGATGGTCGATCACTTGTTCACGGCTCATACCAATGCCGTTATCGCTGATCGTAATAGTACCAAGTGTTTCATCAACACTGATACGCACGCGTAATTCGCCATTGCCTTCATATAAATCGGGGTTAGAAAGTGCTTTAAAGCGTAGTTTGTCTGCTGCGTCCGAAGCGTTAGAAATTAGCTCTCGTAAGAAAATTTCTTTATTTGAATAGAGTGAATGAATCATCAATTGAAGTAATTGTTTAACTTCTGATTGAAAACCACGGGTTTCTTGATTTGTACTCATATTATCCTCTTAGATCATTTGAATTATTTATATAAAAGTGGGGAGGTAAATGGGGTAAAAAAATGAAGTTTCAAGGGTAAGAGCTTAATAAAAAGAGTTATCAGTTTGTATTGATAACAGTGAAGCAAGTATTTTAATAAAATAGACTTTACAAATTTTACTTTTAAAAATAAAATTGTCTAAAGGATATACAAACAATGTTTCTTTGAGGAAATCAAAATGAGAAAACTACTTTTAAGTGCCAGTGTCATTACAATGCTAACAGGTTGTGTGGCGGGAACGACTATTTCATTACCTTCGGATACTTATTTTGCGACTGATAGTGCAACAATTAAGCCTTCTGCTCAAGATAGTATCAGAGAAGCTGCAGGACGTATTCACCGTAATATCCTGACTATCAACCATATTATTGTGGAAGGAAATACAGATAATGTGGGTAATGCTTCTTATAATGTTCAGCTATCTAAACGTAGAGCCCAAGCTGTTGCAAATGAATTATTAGGGTATGGTGTTCCAGGTAGAATGATTAGCGTTCGAGGCAATGGTGAAGCTAAACCTATCGCAAGTAATAGTACTCAGTTGGGTAGAGCTCAAAATAGACGAGTAGATATTATTGTTCAAGGCAGTATGTTACTTCCATAAGTTGTAATTTGGTGTAATGGACAAAAATTCCACATTTTTGTCCATTACACCGTAATTTATAAGCAAATTTATATCAAATTGCTATAAATTGAGAAAAGGTATAGTAGACAAAAGTGTTGGTTTTAATTATTTTCTCTAATTATTGATCTACCCCCCAAAAATTGATAAATCCTACCGCTTATGTGGGAGTTTTTGCCAAGTAACTTCATTACGAAGGTAAACTGGTTCAATATCCATTGCAGATTGTGTTTTCCCTTGTTGATAGTCTTGTTCGGCAAGAGAAAGCATATAACGAGCGGATGGTAAGGTAATATCGCTCACGACAAGCGGTAAGTTTGATTCACTAAATTGCGAATAGGCAACCCAACCTGTTCCTACTACGACAGGCTCTCGTTCTATTTGGATTTGTTCTATTGCTTTTTCGGGTGAGCAAACTTGCTCCGCCACCACTTCAAACCACCCCTGTTCATTGCGGCTAAACTGAGCAAAATAAACTTCATTCATTCGAGCATCAATTAAAGCCACGACTTCTGTTTTTCCTAATTGCTGATAAGCACTTTCCGCCATTGCTAGTAAATTTGAGACAGCAATAACAGGTAATTCCGCACCTAAAGCTAGACCTTGAGCAATACCAACGCCTACACGCACACCAGTAAAACTCCCTGGTCCACGTCCGAATGCAAGTAAATCAACTTGTTTTATGGTTAAATTGGCTTGTGTTAGTAACTCATCGATCATCGGTAAAATACGTTGTGTATGAGTTCTTGGGCTAAGTTCATCTAAAGTAGAAATACTTTCTTGATGTAGTAAAGCCACTGAACACGCTTCAGTGGCTGTATCTAAGGCTAAAATTGTTTTCATTATCTTACTCAAAAAGCACTACTTTTATAAAAAGCACTCAGACTGATGACAAGCCCTAATTTGTTGTATTCAATAAACGGACGCCAGCGTGG
>NZ_LEKM01000125.1 GCF_009761375.1 Ursidibacter arcticus
TGCGTCCGAATGAGAAAATCTTGTCAATAATCTGACTATCCTTATAAAAGTAGCTTAATTATTTATCCATTTAATTTACGACGCTGTTCAACGGCTTCTGCTAATTGGAATAATACTTTTTCACTATCTTCCCAGCCAATACAGCCATCAGTAATACTTTGTCCGTAGGTTAATTCTTTCCCTGTTACTAAATCTTGACGGCCTTCAACCAAATGACTTTCAATCATTACGCCTGAAATAAAGTTTGAACCATTAGCAATTTGTTGGCACACAGAATCAGCAACATTTAATTGGCGTTTAAACTGTTTTTGGCTGTTTGCGTGGCTAAAATCGATCATAACGTGTGGACGGCGACCAGATTTCTCAATATCTGCACAGACTTTAGCAACAGATTCAGCATCATAGTTTGTGCCATTATCACCACCACGCAAAATAATGTGACAATCTGGGTTGCCTTGTGTAGAAACAATAGCTGAATGTCCAAATTTCGTTACAGATAAAAAGTGATGTGGCGCTTCAGCCGCACCAATAGCATCTAAAGCAATTTTTACTCCGCCATTTGTACCATTTTTAAAGCCAACTGCACAAGAAAGCCCTGATGCTAATTCACGATGGACTTGTGATTCAGTTGTTCTCGCACCAATCGCTCCCCAACTCATAAAATCTGCAACATATTGTGGAGTGATCATATCTAAAAATTCACCTGCTGCGGGTACAGTGAGATCGTTAATATCCGATAAAACTTTACGTCCAATGCGTAATCCGTCATTTAAAGCAAAAGTTTCGTTTAGGTAAGGATCGTTAATCAAACCTTTCCAACCAACAGTTGTACGCGGTTTTTCAAAATAAACTCGCATTACTACTTCTAAATTTTGGTTGATTTTTGGGTTTGCACGCATTTCACGAATTTTTTCTGCATACTCTAATGCAGCTTTCGGATCGTGAATAGAGCAAGGCCCAATTACAACTAATAAGCGATCATCTGCACCGTGTAAAATTTTATGAATTGCAGAACGTGCTTTCGATACAGTATCAGCAGCAATATCACTTGCAGGAAAACGTTCTAATAAAGCAACTGGTGGTAATAATTCTTCAATATTATTGATACGGACATCATCGTTTCTATAAGTCATACAACATCTCTTTAAATAAGTTAATCATAAATCCCTTTAACAAATAGCAACTTGCTACCCGTCATTTAGATGGCAATAAAGTAGAATAATCCCTTATTATTGTCAAACTGTTTTGTACTATTTTAATAGTACAATGATACAAAAGATTATTTTTTAATCTTTTAAATATTCTCTCTCTTTTAGCGAGCCAGAACTTCTCTCTTACCACGACTATCAGGACTAGATAAAATCCCTTGTTCTTCAAGCTGATCGATGATACGTGCAGCTCGGTTAAAGCCGAGTGAGAAACGGCGTTGAATACCGCTAATTGAAGTTGCACCACCATCAATCATAAATTGAGCGATTTCATCAAAACGTGGGTCTAACTCACTGCTACTACGCATACCTGCCTCTTCATTGTCATCTTCTTGAGATGCCACAATACTATCAATATAGTTTGGCTTTCCTCTGGCTCGCCAGTTATCCGCCACTCGTTGCACATCTTCATCACTCATAAATGCACCGTGAACACGAATAATTTCAGGACTTCCAGCACCTGAATAAAGCATATCACCACGTCCTAATAGGCTTTCTGCACCACCTTTATCTAAAATAGTACGAGAGTCAATTTGGCTTGCCACTGTAAAGGCGATACGACTTGGAATATTCGCTTTAATTACCCCTGTAATCACATCAGTTGATGGACGTTGAGTAGCTAAAATCAAATGGATCCCCACCGCTCGAGCTTTTTGAGCAATTCGCATTATGTGATCTTCAACCTGCTTACCTGCGGACATCATTAGATCTGCAAACTCATCAACAATTAAAACAATGTAACTCATTTTCTCTAATGGTGGTGGTAAAGCATCCATTGTATCGCCCGGTCGCCACAATGGATTTGGGATCGGCAAGCCCATTTCTTCCGCTTGTTTGATCTTGTCATTATAGCCTTCAATATTGCGTACACTTAAACTACTCACTAGCAAGTAACGGCGTTCCATCTCTTCCACCGCCCAACGTAACGCATTCTCAGCTTTCTTCATATCTGTGACTACGGGAGTAAGTAAATGTGGAATATCGTTATAGATGGATAACTCCACAACTTTAGGGTCGATCATAATAAAGCGAACTTGCTCAGGAGTGAGTTTAAATAATAAACTCAAAATCATTGTATTTACCCCAACGGACTTACCACCGCCCGTTTGCCCTGCGACAAGCAAGTGAGGCATTTTCGCCATATCGACAACAACAGGTTCTCCACTGATATCTTTTCCTAATGCCATCGGTAAAGTTGCTTTACTATGACGAAACGCATCACTATTTAGCACATCTCGCAACCATACGGTTTCACGATGGCGATTCGGTGTTTCTATCCCCATATAAGGTTTACCTGGCACAACATCGGTAATACGAATCGCTTTGAAAATTAACGAACGCGCTAAATCACTATCTAAATTTGTGATTTTTGTCGCCTTTACACCCGCAGCTGGCAAAATTTCATAACGGGTTACCACAGGCCCAACAAGCACATCTTCTACTGTCGCTTTTACACCGAAATTAGCCAACTCTTGCTCAATTCTTGCTGATGTTTCACGAATTTCTTGTTCGGTAATTTGCTGAGTTTCTACTTTTCCTTGTGATAATAGATCCAAGGTTGGTAGTGGCGTAGTCGGTTTTTCTACACTTTTTTGACGCTGTAATAACGGGTGAACTAACGATTCTCCATAACCTTTCGGATAGCTTACCGATGATGTAGCGGTCGGATTTTCTATATTTTTTGCAACAGATTCCGCAGAACTTACCGCTTGTGTAGGCGTTACAATTTCCATCTTGGGTATATAATCTTCAGGCTCGCTCGGCTCATTCATATCTAGCAAGACAGGCTGTACATCTTGTTGCATAAATTTAGGCTTAACACTCGGTTCATTCTCAAATGATGGCACTGAAATTTTTGGCATAGGAGAACGCTCTATAAGTGTCTCTGGCTCATCATCAGCAACTTCTTCCTCTGCTAATTCAGCAACTATCTGCGGTATAACAGATGTATTTTCACTATTTAAACGTACCTTAGGGAAAGCACTAGGAGTCGTTTCCACTATTTCTTGAGCTTGTTCAAATGATACAACTTCTTCA
>NZ_LEKM01000126.1 GCF_009761375.1 Ursidibacter arcticus
TGATAGCATTTTCAGTAAATGGTGTCGTTGATTGTGGTACGGTAACTTTAGGTAGATTTGTTTGTATCACTTCAGGCTTAAATAAAGAAACATCTGTTATTTCATTTGCTACCAAAGATTGATCTACCACCACAGGTTCTGTTGTAGATTGTTCTGGTGAAACTGCTTTTAAGCCCTTAATTGTTGGGCGAGTAAAGACAGAGACATCGGTAAACTGCTGATTTGTGGCACTCGGTTCAGAATGAGATGTCGCATCAATCTCTTCTTGAATATCATCAGCTTCAGCCGTATTTTGTGATTCTGTATATTCTTCGGATTGAGAACTTTGTGATTGCTTATTTTCAGTGATCCAATCATAT
>NZ_LEKM01000127.1 GCF_009761375.1 Ursidibacter arcticus
AACGGTTAAATAATTGAAGTAACACCTGCCCTGAACAGAAATAAAACCCTAGAACAGTTAAAATTAGGCCGATTAGTAATACTCCAAACTGCCCGAGCGTTGCACCAACACTAGTAAATAATACGCCACCAATAAAACCGCCAGCTAAATAGTAAGCTGAATTTGACAATAGCACGTTAGCAATTCCAGCAATCCCAACCATAAAGCAGAGAAAACTTAGTGTCCATAGTCCAATATGACGAAGTTCGAGACCAGAAGATAAACGCCCAAGTAATAAGTAACAAGGCACACCAAACAAAGCAAAAGGAACGATAAAAGCGACTTTACCAAACATTGCAAATAATACGTCAATAAGCCAAGCCCCTAAAAAACCGGTTTTATTTAAGGTATTTTCCGTTACACTACTTGCTACCGACCACGCATTATCAAGCGGACTATAACTTGCCCACGCAATAATTAAATAAATACCTAGCGTTGCCATTAGTAATAGCACAAATTTAACAATATTATCTTTCCCTTTTAAACGCTGAATCACAATAAGTCCTTATTTTAATAACAAATAATTCGTTTGCTTCACTTCTTCCATTACCACATAGGTGCGAGTATCGTTTACCCCAGGTAAACGCAGTAAAGTAGTACCTAACAATTTACGATAAGCTGCCATATCGGCTACTCGTGTTTTGAGCAGGTAGTCAAAATCCCCTGAAACCAAATGACATTCTTGAATTTCATCGAGTTGCTGTACAGCAATATTAAACTCTTCAAATACATCAGGTTTACCACGAATTAGGGTAATTTCAACAATAACCAACAAAGGAGCTTCCAATAACTCAGGGTTAAGTAAAGCACGATAACCCATTATGACATTTTGTTTTTCCAAACGTTTCACACGTTCCAAACAAGGCGTTGGAGAAAGCCCTACTCGTTTAGATAGTTCGATATTAGAAATTTTACCATTACGTTGTAATTCATTAAGAATTTTTAAATCAATGGCATCAAGCGCTTTAGGCAGTTTTTTATTTTCCATTTTTTCTCCTTTTTAGCGTTTTGTTCTACTTTTTTCGCTTTTTATTCTGCTCGAACCATTCTACCGAGTTATGTTTATCAGGTCTAAAATTATTTGCAAAAAAATAAAAAAATCCGACCGCTTGTGCGATCGGATCTCTCAACAAATGAAAAACTAACCAGCGACTGCAGGTAAAAT
>NZ_LEKM01000128.1 GCF_009761375.1 Ursidibacter arcticus
CCTTTCTCAATTAAGAATGGAATCACCATAATGATAATTCCCATTACAAAAGCAATCGCTAATCCCACATTACCGCCAGCAACACGATATGGCAGATTTGGGTGTAATTGTCTTGCTTTCCACGCCAATGCAATCGGTAGCAACAAGCCATAGAAAGCAAAAAGTAAGCCTGCATAGCCTAAAGCCGCAATAAAACCATTCGGATAGAATAATGCAAAAGCAAGTGGCGGAAGGAATGTTAATGGCGTTAAAACCACTCGATTATTTGGTAAGTTAAAGCGTTTTAATAGATCGCCAACGCCTTCAAAAATCCCCATCGCCACACCTAAAAAAGAGGTTATCAAAGCTAATGATGAGAATAAACGCACCATTTCCCCTAAAATTGAACTGCCTGTAATCTGTGTTGTTGCTTTCACTAAACCATTTAACGTTGGATCTTGGTTAAGCAGTGCGACAAATTCATTTTGGCTTAATACACCGTGAGTGGCTAATTGCCACAATAAATAAGCGGTGAGTGGAATTAACGTCCCGATAATCACTGCAACACGAATTTTACGAATATCCGCTTCTAAATAGCTATTGATACTTCCCATAATGACGTGGAAACCAAAAGAAGTGAAGAAAATCGGTACTGCTGAAATCACTAATAAATTATCTAATGGAATTGCTGTTAAATTCTCTAATTTTGACTTAGGTAACATCATCAACAATACAAACACAAACGCAATGATCTTACCAATAAAGAGAACTCGAGTTAAACCGTCCACCCCTTTAATCCCAATGACGACAAACGCCCCAAGAATTAAGGTAAAGAGAAGGATACCTACTTTTAAGGTATGGCTATCATCACCCAAACTTGGCAATACCCCTGAAAGTAATGAACCACCACCAGTAATATAAGCAGCTAATAATGCGTAAAGTAAGACTAATAAGCTCACTGTCGCTAATACTCGCCCAATCATTCCGAAATACTGTTCAGCTAAAGAGGCGACACCAACATCTTGCTGTTTTGCTGTTTGGTAAACTTCCATAAAAAGCAAGCCTGTGTAAGTTAATAACCCCCACAGCCCAACTAACAAAACAACGGTCATTCCAAAGCCCATACCCGCAGAAGTTAGCGGCATCGCCAACATTCCTGCCCCGATTGTTGTCCCTGCAATAATCAAGGCACTACCTAAAATTTTATTTTTCATATTGTCTCCAAGTTAGAAAGCGGTGCATTCTAGCAGAAGAAAACAAAATTGTAACGACATATTTTCACTGTAAAAATAACAGTACAAATTGTACAGATTAGTAATACAAAAGCGGTCTGTTTTCTATGATTATTTGCAAAAAATCTTAAGAAACAGACCGCTTTCTATATAGCTAATTAGATTTAAATGCCATTATCCGACAACTTTCGGCAATAGCCCTTGTTCAATTAAGAAAGGCACAATCACAATAAACACACCAATCACTAACGCAGCGAGTAATGATGCTTTTCCACCTTTTACTCGGTAAGCTAATGTTGGATATTGTGAGCGAAGTTTCCACACCATTGCGATTGGTAGCACAATAGCGTAAAACGCAAACATCTGCCCTGCATAGCCTAACGCCGCAATAAAACCTTGTGGGAAAAAGAAAGCAAATAACATTGGGGGAATAAAGGTCATCGCCCCTAATGTTGCTCTGCCTGCTTGAATGTTTACACGTTTTAACAAATCGTCTAATGCCTCAAGTAAACCAAGTGCCACACCTAAGAATGAAGTAATCAGGGCAAGGGCTGAGAAAATTCTAACCACTGCCCCAATAATTGAACTACCAGTGATCTGAGCTGCAGCTTCCGCCAAGCCATTTAAGGTGGGATCTTTTTCTAAGATTTGTAAAAATTCCGTTTGGCTTAATACCCCGTGCGTTGCCAACTGCCATAAAATATAAGCCACGAGCGGAATTGCTGTTCCCACTAAAATAGAAATACGGAGGGCTTTTACATTTCCATCTAAATATTTATTTAAACTGGGAATAGAGCCGTGAAAGCCGAAAGCAGTAAAGAAAATCGGGCTTGCTGAAATCAACAAGGCATTATCTATCGGCATTTCTAATAGATTTTCTACGGAAACCTGAGGTAATAATAGAAGTAACACTAATAAGAAAGCCAAGATTTTACTAGTAAACAGGACTCGATTTACCGCATCAACACTGGTTGTGCCAATAATAACAAAAGTACCAAACAGAACGGTAAATAGCACGCCCGCAATGCGTGTGGTTGTTTCTGCATCAGAAATTGTGGGTAAAAATGCTGCCAATAATGAACTACCACCCGATACATAGGCGGACAAAATCGCATATAAGAAAATGATTAGCACCGCCGTTGAAACTACTCGCCCAAAAGTGCCGTAATATTTTTCAGCCAATGTGCCAATACCAGCATCACTGTCAACTGTTTGATACAGTTCTACAAATAACAACGCACTAAAACAGAGTAATAACCATAATGCAATCAGTAACGTCATTGTAAAACCAAAGCCGATACCTGCTGATGTTAGTGGCATTGCCAACATACCACCACCGATTGTTGTGCCTGCAACAATAAGTGTACTTCCAAATGTTTTATTTTTCATACAAACCTCTAAAATTTAAAAATAGCAGCATTGTACAGATAACAAAACACTTTGTAAATTTATTATTACAAAAGTAAATTGATAAATCTCCCCTAACCCCTCT
>NZ_LEKM01000129.1 GCF_009761375.1 Ursidibacter arcticus
ATAAAACTGCAGACTGATGACAAACCCCAATTTGTTGTATCCAATTAACGGACACCAGCGTGGCGTCCCTACATAACAAAATAAAATCTGTTATTTTTCAATTGGTTATAACTTTCCTTGTAGGGACGCCACGCTGGCGTCCGAATGAAAAAAGACTTTGTCAATAATCGGATATTCATTTACGAATATCGGGGTATGTCATCATATCGAAAAAGAAAAATAGCACCTAAATTTTTTATTGGGTTTTGTGAAGTAGCTCACAATAAATTTATGGTTTTATTCCATTTATTTTTCTTTTAAATATAAATAGTGATCTAATTCACACTTTATTGCTCATCTTATTGTTCTATTTCGCTCATTATCATAGAATTTCACTATAATTTTGTTTCTTTTCGTTATTTATTAAATTTGTGGGGGAGGTTATGGCTATATCACCTCAAATGTATCGAAATGTGGCTGATTTTTCACCATTAAGTACAGATGTCATTATTATCGGTGGCGGTGCGACAGGGGCAGGTATTGCTCGGGACTGTGCATTGCGTGGTATTGATTGCATTTTGTTAGAGCGTAGAGATATTGCAACGGGAGCAACAGGACGTAATCACGGCTTGTTACACAGTGGGGCTCGTTATGCGGTAAAAGATAGAGAGTCTGCCGAAGAGTGTATTGTCGAAAATAAAATTTTACGCAACATTGCTCGCCATTGCATAGATGAAACGGAAGGGTTATTTATTACGTTACCTGAAGATGATCTTAGTTTCCAAAAAACTTTTATTGATGCCTGTACTGAATCGGGTATTGAAGCGGTGGCTATTGATCCAAAACTTGCACGTTATATGGAACCCTCGGTAAATCCTGAATTAGTGGGCGCTGTTGTTGTGCCTGATGGCTCTATCGATCCTTTCCGTTTAACTGCATCGAATATGCTTGATGCGACTGAAAATGGTGCCAAAGTATTTACTTACTGTGAAGTAAAAGGCTTAATTCGAGAAGGGGCAACTGTTATTGGCGTCAATGTTTATGACCATAAAAATCGAGTAGATCGTCAATTTTTTGCCCCTGTTGTTGTTAATGCAGCAGGTATTTGGGGGCAAGGTATTGCTGAATATGGTGATTTGAAAATCAGAATGTTCCCAGCAAAAGGGGCATTATTGGTAATGGGGCACCGTATCAACAAAATGGTGATCAACCGCTGTCGTAAACCTGCTGATGCAGATATTTTAGTCCCTGGCGATACCATTTCTGTGATTGGGACAACTTCCAGCCGAATTCCTTATGATGAAATTGATAATATGGTCGTTACACCCGAAGAAGTGGATATTCTCTTTCGTGAAGGGGAAAAACTCGCACCGAGTTTACGCCATACTAGAGTATTGCGTGCTTATGCAGGGGTGCGTCCATTAGTGGCGACTGATGATGACCCTTCAGGACGTAATGTGAGTCGTGGGATTGTGCTACTCGACCACCAAGAGCGTGATGGCTTAAATGGTTTTATTACCATTACAGGCGGTAAGTTGATGACTTATCGTTTAATGGCGGAATGGGCGACAGATCTCGTTTGCAAAAAATTAAACAAAACCGACCGCTGTGTAACAGCAGAAAGAGCCTTGCCAGGCTCAAGCGAAAGCCGAGCGGAAACTAATAATAAAGTTATCTCATTACCAAGCACAATTCGTTATTCTGCGGTGTATCGCCACGGTTCACGAGCGACTCGCTTGTTGGATAAAGAACGTCTTGATCGCTCATTAGTTTGTGAATGTGAAGCGGTAACTGCTGGTGAAGTGCGTTATGCAGTAGATGAATTAAGCGTAAATAATCTCGTTGATTTACGCCGCCGTACACGAGTAGGAATGGGGACTTGCCAAGCAGAACTCTGTGCGTGTCGAGCGGCTGGCTTAATGACTCGCTTTGAAGTCGCAACACCCCGTCAATCTACGACACAATTAGCCTCATTTATGGAAGAGCGTTGGCGTGGTATTGAGCCGATTGCGTGGGGAGATGCCATTCGAGAGGCTGATTTCACAAGCTGGATCTATTACAGTTTATTAGGTCTTAACGATGTTCAACCGCTTGAACAACAAGCACAGCAAGGGACGGATAACAATGAATTTTGATGTTGTAATTATTGGTGGCGGGCTTGCTGGTTTAACCTGCGGCGTTACCTTACAGGCACAAGGAAAACGTTGTGTCATTATCAATAACGGACAAGCAGCGATTGATTTCGCTTCAGGATCGATGGATTTACTTAGCCAATTACCAAGTGGACGGAAAATTCGTCATTTTGAGCAAAACTACACTTCATTCTATCAGCAATTACCACAACACCCTTATTGTTTGATTGGTAAAGAAAAAACGATTGAGAAAGCACAACAATTTGAAGATTTAGCTAAATCACTCAATTTAGGTTTAATCGGTAGTATTGCAGAAAATCACCTACGAGTTACACCACTGGGGGGATTGCGTGGTAGTTGGTTGTCGCCAAATAGTGTACCAAAAGTACAAGGCAGTGAGGTTTTTCCTTATCACTCAATTGCGATTTTAGGGATTGAAGGCTATCACGATTTTCAACCACAGCTCTTAGCCGATAATTTAAAACAGAATGCTCAATTTGCACATTGTCAGCTTTCGACGGCTTATTTGAATATACCTGAGTTAGATCAGCTAAGAGATAATGCTCGAGAATTTCGTAGCGTAAATATCGCTCAATTACTTGAACATAAATTAGCCTTTGCTGATTTAGTCAAAGAAATTAAAACTGCAAGCCAAGGGGCTCAAGCGATTTTCTTGCCTGCTTGCTTTGGCTTAGATGATCAGAGTTTCTTTAATGCCTTAAAAGAAGCTGTTGGGTTAGCCATTTTTGAATTACCAACCTTACCACCATCTCTTTTGGGTATCCGTCAGCATAAACAGCTACGTCACCGTTTTGAGCAATTAGGTGGCTTGATGCTTAACGGTGATAAAGCACTTAGAGCGGAATTTGTAGATGGTAAAGTCAGCAAAATTTATACTCAAATTCATCAAGAGAACTTTATCACTGCCGAGCATTTTGTGTTAGCAACGGGTAGCTTTTTTAGTAATGGCTTGGTTGCAGAATTTGAACATATTTTAGAACCTGTTTTTCATAGCGACATTATTGGTTGCAAAAATTTTGATAAATCTGACCGCTTATCGTGGACGGCAGAACGTTTTTCTTCACCACAGCCTTATCAATCAGCAGGGGTTGCCATTAACAATAAGTGCCAAATTCAAAAAGATGGGCAATTTGTTGGTAATCTTTATGCTGTAGGTAATGTGATTGGTGGTTTTAATAGCCTTGAACTTGGCTGTGGTTCAGGTGTTGCAGTGGTAACAGCATTAGTTGTGGCAGACGAGATTTTGCATCAATAAATTATTTTGTGGGTAAGCTCTCTGTTGTTAATGAATGAGAGTAGATCAAAATAAGTGAGTGATAAAGGAACCTATATGAATAATATTCAACGTTTAATTGAACAAGCACAAAAGAATGTAGAGAGTGCTGTTGTTCATCACGGATTTGATGAGTCGTTTGAAAGCTGTATTAAATGTACTGCTTGTACCGCAGTTTGCCCTGTATCTCGTCAAAATCCAAATTACCCAGGTCCTAAACAAGCAGGACCTGATGGAGAACGTTTACGTTTAAAAAGTGCAGAATTATATGATGAAGCATTAAAATATTGTACTAACTGTAAACGTTGTGAAATCGCTTGCCCATCTGATGTGAAAATTGGTGATATTATTGTTCGAGCAAGAAATAAACATCTTGATCGCCAGAATAAACCATTTATGAATAAATTGCGTGATGCGGTATTAAGCAATACCGACTTAATGGGAAAACTTAATACGCCATTAGCACCGATTGTAAATACTATCACAGGCTTAAAAGCTACTCGTTTCTTGTTAGAAAAAACGTTGAATGTGAGCCGTCATAGAACGCTTCCAAAATATTCTTTTGGTTCTTTCCGTAATTGGTATTTGAAAAAAGAAGCAGAACGCCAAAGTTTGTATCGTGAAAAGATTGCCTATTATCACGGTTGTTATGTGAACTACAATAATCCACAGCTAGGCAAAGAGTTAATAGATGTCTTTAATGCAATGGATATTGGTGTTGTGTTACTCGAAAAAGAAAAATGTTGTGGTTTACCGCTTGCAGTGAATGGTTTTCCTGAAAAAGCTAAAAAATTGGCAAAATTCAACCTAAAAGAACTCGAAAAAGTGGTGGAAAAACGTGAACTTGACGTTGTTGGGACATCTTCAAGCTGTACGATGAATTTGCGTGATGAATATCACCACGTTTTAGGAATGGATAATGCGAAAATTCGCCCTCACGTGAATATTGTTACTCGTTATCTGTATAAACTATTTAATGAAGGTAGAAAACCGAAGTTTAAATCAATACCATTACGCATTGCTTATCATACCGCTTGTCACGTAGATAAAGCGGGTTGGGCACCTTATACTTTAGACGTATTAAAGCATATTCCTGATCTTGAAATTGTGATGCTTCCATCACAATGCTGTGGTATTGCAGGTACTTATGGCTTTAAAGCAGAGAACTACAACACATCACAAGCTATCGGTAATCCATTGTTTGAGCATATCAATAAGGGGGGCTTTGATTTCGTGGTTTCTGAATGTGAAACTTGCAAATGGCAAATTGATATGTCTACTAACTTAACGTGCTTACACCCAATAACATTACTTTCTATGGCGATTGAGAAGTAAGCATCCTAAGAGGTGTAATGAACAAAATGCTCTTAACCCTGTTTTGAAGTTAAGAGCATTGATTTTAGGCGGTGTAATAGACAAAATTGTTGGTTTTTGTTTAACTGCTATATGATACCGAATTTATTACTAATCTCACCGCTTGTGTTAACTACTGTTTGATCTCGTTATGGAGTTCTTGAACAGAGTACACATCAAATTCATTGATGTGATGAACACCAACTGACACCGCATCTGCACCAGCAATAGTAGTATAAATTGGTACTCGTTGTTGTAACGCAGTACGGCGGATTGAGTGGCTATCGGCAATGACTTCTGGATCGCCACTTACGGTGTTAATGACTAGAGCAATTTCACCATTTTTCAGTGCATCAACAATATGTGGGCGACCTTCACGCACTTTGTTGATGGTTTGGACAGCAATGCCATTTTCGCGTAGGAATTTAGCTGAACCAAATGTCGCACATAAGCCATAGCCTTGCTCTTGGAAACGTTTGGCAATTTTCAGTAAGGTATCTTTATCTTGATCAATCACAGACATAAAGACTTTACCCACTTTTGGAATACGTTCTCCTGCCCCAAGTTGAGCTTTAAAGAAGGCTTCTGCAAAGGTTTCACCAACGCCCATTACTTCGCCTGTTGAACGCATTTCAGGCCCTAAGATAGTATCTACGCCTGGGAATTTAATGAATGGGAATACCGCTTCTTTGACAAAATATTTGTGTGGAATAATCTCTTCTAATGCGTTGAGTTCCGCTAAAGTTTCCCCAGCCATTACACGAGCTGCAATTTTAGCAAGAGGTTGCCCTGTTGCTTTACTCACGAAAGGCACAGTACGGCTTGCTCGTGGATTGACTTCAAGTACATAAATAACACCATTTTGCACCGCAAATTGAACATTCATTAAGCCACGCACTTTGAGTGCAAATGCCATCTCTTTGGTTTGTCTGCGAATTTCATCAAGGATCTCACCGCTTAATGAGTACGGTGGTAATGAACAAGCTGAGTCGCCACTGTGAATACCTGCTTGCTCAACGTGTTGCATAATGCCACCGATAACAACATTTTCGCCATCGCAAATACAGTCCACATCCACTTCAATTGCATTATTTAAGAAATGGTCGAGTAAGATCGGGCTATCATTTGAAACAGATACCGCTTCACGCATATATTTGTTGAGTTCATCATCGTTATAAACGATCTGCATTGCTCGTCCACCCAATACATAAGAAGGGCGAACGACAAGTGGATAACCTACTTCATTGGCTAACGCGACTGCTTCAGATGCGTTACGAGCTGTGCGGTTTGCGGGTTGTTTTAAATTCAAGTCATTTAAAATACGTTGGAAACGCTCACGATCTTCTGCGGCATCAATGCTATCTGCGGATGTCCCGATAATATTCACACCTGCTTCGTGTAAGGCATTCGCTAATTTTAATGGCGTTTGACCACCATAATGTACGATTACACCCCAAGGGTTTTCTACTCGCACAATTTCAAGCACATCTTCAAGGGTTAATGGCTCAAAATATAAGCGGTCTGATGTATCAAAATCCGTTGAAACCGTTTCAGGGTTACAGTTCACCATAATGGTTTCAAAACCTGCTTCACGCAATGCTAATGATGCGTGAACACAGCAGTAATCGAACTCAATCCCTTGCCCAATACGGTTCGGGCCACCACCTAAAATCATTACTTTCTTGCGATCTGATGGGTTAGCTTCACACTCTTCTTCATAAGTTGAGTAGAGATATGCGGTATCTGAGGCAAACTCTGCAGCACAGGTATCGACACGTTTATATACAGGTAGAATATTTAAGCTACGGCGGTAATCACGCACTGTTTTCTCACTTACTTTGGTTAATTGAGAGATGCGTTTATCTGAGAAGCCTTTGCGTTTTAAGCGGCGTAATTCATCATAATCTAAATCGCTGAACTGTTTTTTCTCTAAAGCAAGTTCTTCATCAACAAGATCTTTAATTTGAATTAAGAACCAAGGATCGATTTTAGAATAGTGGTGAACTTCGTCTAATGAGAAGCCAGCACCGAAAGCATCAGCAACATAAAGAATACGATTTGGGCCTGGGTTAGCTAGTTCACGACGAATTTTTTCAGGCTCTTCCGAAAGTAAATTGAAACCACAGATACCTGTTTCTAAGCCACGCAAGGCTTTTTGCAAGCTCTCTTGGAATGTACGCCCCATTGCCATTACTTCTCCAACCGATTTCATTTGTGTGGTTAAGCGATCATCGGCATTTGCAAATTTTTCAAAGGCAAAGCGTGGAATTTTGGTTACAACATAGTCAAGTGTTGGTTCAAAAGAGGCAGGAATTAAACCGCCCGTAATATCATTACGCAGCTCATTTAAGGTATAACCTACTGCTAATTTAGCCGCGACTTTTGCAATCGGGAAACCTGTTGCCTTTGATGCAAGAGCTGAAGAGCGGCTTACACGAGGGTTCATCTCAATGACGATCATCTCACCATTTGCAGGGTTAATCGCAAATTGAACGTTAGAACCGCCTGTATCTACCCCAATCTCACGCAATACCGCAAGGCTGGCATTACGCATAATTTGGTACTCTTTATCTGTTAAGGTTTGAGCTGGGGCAACGGTAATAGAATCGCCTGTATGTACGCCCATTGGGTCAAAGTTTTCAATAGAGCAGATGATAATGCAGTTGTCGGTTTTATCACGCACCACTTCCATTTCATACTCTTTCCAACCTAATACAGATTGCTCAATCAGTAATTCGTGAGTAGGTGAGGCTTCAAAACCACGTTCACAAATTGCCATAAATTCATCGCGGTTATAAGCAATACCACCACCTGAACCACCCATTGTGAAAGACGGACGGATTAAGGTTGGGTAGCCTACTTGTTCTTGTGCAGTTAGTGCTTCTTCAAAGCTATGACAAACAAAGGATTTCGGGGTATTTAAACCGATTTTGGTCATCGCATCTTTAAAGCGACCACGATCTTCCGCTTTATCAATCGCATCTTCTGTTGCACCGATTAGCTCGACATTGTATTTTTTCAATACACCATTGCGAGATAAATCTAACGCACAGTTTAATGCGGTTTGTCCCCCCATTGTTGGCAAAATGGCATCTGGACGCTCTTTTTCGATGATTTTCGCAACAGTTCGCCACTCAATCGGCTCAATATAAGTTACGTCCGCCATATTCGGATCGGTCATAATCGTTGCAGGGTTAGAATTGACTAACACCACTTTATAACCTTCTTCACGCAAAGCTTTACACGCTTGTGCTCCCGAATAGTCAAATTCACACGCCTGCCCGATGACAATCGGACCTGCCCCAATAATTAAAATTGTTTGTATGTCTGTACGTTTTGGCATTTTGTGGTTCTCTTTGGTTAATCTGATAAATTATCTGTTACTAATCAAACTTTGATAAAGGTAATTTTTCTTGTTTTGGCATTTTCATCGTAATCGTAGTCTGCCAAATCTCCCCTAACCCCTCTTTGCTAAAGAGGGGGATGCTCGATTGAAAATTCAATATCGGCGTTCTTCAATACGACTTTTAAGTTTTTAGA
>NZ_LEKM01000130.1 GCF_009761375.1 Ursidibacter arcticus
TGTACAACCCAAACATCGTTTACATTTTCCCTAAGGACATCGTTTACATTTACTGGGTTGTAAATGCCACTGAGTGGCAGGTTTAATTTTCATTTCTCGGGCATCAAAAATACCTAAGAAATGAAAACGATAGTAAATATGCCAAATACCGTCTGCGTAAGGCTCAAAGGCAACCGGTTCATTGGCAAGCACTTGGCTAAGGTAGTATGTTTTACCTTGCCATTTTACTTCGCCACTTAATTTTACTTTGCGGATATCAACACCGTCATCATAGTCATAAGGCTTAATGACCCCTGTGTAAGTCCGCATTGATGGCTGATAGCATTCTGTCGGCGTTTTACGACCAATACCTTCGTGCGAGCGTTCTTCGTTATATTCTTGCAAGAATTGGTCAAAGAACTCTTGCTGTGCTTCCAAGCTCTGCTTAGGCGAAAGCTGGGCTTTTAAGCTACGGTGCATTCGTTCGTGTCGCCCATTTTGCTCCGGGTGTGATGGCTTAATGCGTTCTGGACGAATGCCTAAGTCAATCCACCATTTAGATAATTTGCTGATGCCACCTAGTGCTTGTGAAGCAAAGGGTGAACCGTTATCCGTACGAATCGCACAAGGCATACCAAACACCGTAAAAAGACGTTCAAACTCAGCAATAACAGGGGCTGAACGTGTGTTCGGTAATCCTTTGCAACAGAACAAAAAGCGACTGAAATTATCCGTTACGGTAAGCGGATAGCAGGGCTTTTGGTTACCAAGCAAAAATTGCCCTTTAAAATCGGCACTCCAAGTAGCATTAGGTGCGGAGCAATCGCCAAAGGGTTCGGAATACGCACTCATACGTCGCTTGAGCTTTCTCGGTTGAACAAGTCCGGCACGAGCCAAAATTAAATCACCGGTGCTATCAGCAGGCTTTTTTTGGTCAGGAAAATGCCGAGCAAAGCTATCTAGCAGTTTTTTGGGACCCCAATGAGGACGTTTAATCTTCTCATTGATAAGCCACTGGCAAATCCACGATGGTGTAGCCTTTGGGCTATGAAGCGGTTTACGAGATAACTCGGTTAAACCTTCAAAGCCAAGCTGTTCGTGGCGTTTAATCCATTTATCAGCTGTTGGACGGCTGATATTGAACTGTTTACAGAGTTCAACTTTAGTATAGCGTCGGCTAAGCCACGCTTTAATAAACAGTACACGCTGTTGCATCGTATTGGTCTCTATCCAAGGCATCATCAATCTCCTCAAGGATTTTGATGATAAGTTTACGAAAGAATGTAAACGATGTCTTTGGGTTAAGATGTAAACGATGTTATCAGGTTGTACC
>NZ_LEKM01000131.1 GCF_009761375.1 Ursidibacter arcticus
TTGTCAATAATCTGAGGGTGCTTTTTAATCTTTTGCAACTACTACATAATACCGATTATTTGCTTAAACGCCTGTTGGATTTTTTGATGATCTTTAATGCCCTTTGCAGATTCTACCCCCGAATTAAGATCAACGCCTAAACAGCCTTGTGCTAAGGCTTGTTGTAGATTATCTAAGTTAATGCCGCCGGCTAAAAGAGCTTTTTGTTTTAGTTCTACGGGGATAAGCGACCAATTAAACACTTGCCCAGTTCCCCCTTGTTGAGTTGTTGTTTTGCTATCTAACACATAACGAGAGATTAAAGAATTATCGCTAAAGGTAAATTCAGTTGCTTGAGTATCAATAGATAACGCTTTCCAAACTTGAATTTTACCGTCTAATTTTTGATGTAATTGAGCAATATAGCCATCATCTTCATTGCCGTGAAGCTGAACTGCGTATAGTTCAAGTTGTTTTGCAATTTTCTCAACGAAATCGACCGCTTGATTTTGAAATACACCGACAAAACGTAATGGTGCTTGAGTAACCAACTCTTGAGCTTGACGTAATGATAATGCTCTCGGTGAATTTTCTGCAAAAATTAACCCACCGTATAATGCCCCATTTTGATAGACTGCTTGGACATCTTGTGGGCGAGTTAGTCCACATACTTTATTTTCACCCAAAATCACCGCTCTTACCGCATTATTCAGATCGATATTCCCCATTAAGCTACTGCCGATTAAAAAACCGTGAGCATAAGGTTGAATCGTTTTAACTTGCTGATGAGAATAGATCCCCGATTCGCTAATTAAGCGAATATCATCAGGAATTTGTGTGTGATATTTTTTCACCAAATCAACAATGCGGTTCATATCAATAGATAGATCGTGTAGGTTACGATTATTCACTCCAATAATTTTTGCCTTGAGAGCCAAAGCTCGCTCAAATTCCTGTTCATTACTGGTTTCAGTTAATACCCCCATTCCTAAAGAATGAGCTAAATCACTTAATTCACGATAAGTTTCATCATCAACCACTGAGAGCATCAACAAAATGGCATCTGCTTGGTAATAGCGAGCAAGGTAAACTTGATAGGTCGAGATCATAAAATCTTTGCATAAAATCGGCTGTGTAACTTGCTGACGAACTTGATTGATATAACGGAAATCACCTTGGAAATACTTTTCATCGGTTAAAACAGAAATTGCCGTTGCATAATGCTTATAGACTTGTGCAATCGCGTCTAAATCAAATTCTGCACGAATTAACCCTTTTGATGGTGAGGCTTTTTTACACTCTAATATATAAGCGGGTAGATGATGAGAATGTTTTGCAAATGACGCATAAAAATCACGATCACTTGGGATAATTTGTTGCTGAAATTGAGCAAGCGGAAACTGTACGGATTGCTCTGCCACCCATTGTGCTTTATCTTTCACAATCGTTTGCAGAATAGTCGGTTGATTTTGCATAGTAGATCCTATCTAAAACTTCAGAGTTTGTTTGCGGTTTATTACGACATAATACCGAAAAATCGTTTAAAATAGCGAAATATTTTATAGAGATAGACAATAAATGAAAACTCAAATTAGACAACACTTAAATGATCTCCAAATTGCAATGCGTTTACATCATCAATGGGAAGAAGTAGCCCCTTCTGCTGAAGCCTTAGCAAGTACCGACCCTTTTTGTGTGAATACATTATCGGCAACACAATGGCTACAATGGATTTTTATTCCAAGAATGAATGCACTGCTTGATGCCAATGCCGAGTTACCTCGCAATTTTGCCATCACTCCCTACTTAGAAGAAGCGTTAAAAGACGAAAGTTATCTTATGGCACTACACCAACCTTTATCTAAACTTGAGACGTTACTGAAAGGGTAAAAAATGCTAGAAATTATTTATCGTGATGACGAGTTGATAGCGATTAACAAACCTGCTGGAATGTTAGTACATCGGAGTTGGTTAGATAAACACGAGACTGTTTTTGCAATGCAAACGTTACGAGATCAAATCGGACAACACGTTTTCCCTATTCATCGTTTAGATCGCCCAACATCAGGGGTTTTATTATTTGCATTAAACAGTGAAATGGCTCGCATTATGAGTGAACTATTTGAACAACACCAAATGCAAAAAAGCTATTTAGCAATCGTGCGTGGCTATCTACAAGGCGAAGGGCGAATAGATTATCCTCTGAAAGTGCAGTTAGATAAAATTGCGGACAAATTTTCACAAGAGAAAGAAGCACAAAACGCGATTACCGACTACCGACACTTAGCTCAAGTAGAAATGCCCTACCCAGCAGGGAAATTTCAAACGGCTCGTTATAGCCTTGTGCAACTTTTTCCACAAACAGGCAGAAAGCATCAACTTCGCCGTCATCTGAAACATTTATTTCACCCAATTATGGGTGATACGAATTATGGTGATTTACACCAAAATCGAGCTTTAACCGCTAATACAGGCTGCGATAGATTATTTCTACACGCCAACTCTTTGCAATTTATTCACCCAAGAAATTTGCAAAAAATTGAGATAAACGCACCGCTTGATCTGCAATGGCAACAACTTTTTACTCAATTTAATTGGCATTTCCCCCAATTTTTCAGGTTTTAATCCCCTGATTAAAGTAAAATAAATGGACTACATTAGACACTAGGAACATAAATATGGACAATACATTACTTAGCCTAACCCACGAACAGCAACAACAAGCGGTTGAACAAATTCAACAACTGATGCAACAAGGCATTAGTAGTGGCGAAGCCATCGCTCTCGTGGCACAACAACTCAAAGAGAAACATCGTAGAGAACAATACAACAAAGGACATCACAGTGAGTAGGTTAATTTTCCCCAAACTGCAAGCTATGGAGTTGTTTATAAGCACCACTTTGAGCAAGTAGTTCGCTGTGTGTTCCACGCTCAATAATCTGCCCGTGATCAACCACCAAAATTTCATCTGCTTTTTCAATCGTTGATAAGCGGTGAGCAATAACAAGAACAGTACGATCTTTTTGTAGCTCATCTAATGCAGCTTGAATAGCACGCTCTGATTCCGTATCTAAAGCAGATGTGGCTTCATCAAGAACTAATACTGGTGAATTTCGTAATAATGCTCGAGCAATGGCTAAACGCTGACGCTGACCACCCGATAAGTTCACCCCATTTTCACCAATGATCGTATCCAAACCTTGTGGCATTTTTTCAATAAATTCCATTGCATAAGCCGCTTTAGCTGCTTGCTCAATCTCTGCTCGGCTATACTTATCTTTTGCCGCATAAGCGATGTTATTGGCAATCGTATCGTTAAAAAGGTGAACTTGTTGCGACACGATCGCACACTGTTCACGCAAATTATTTAAGGTGTAATTTTGGATCGGTTGATTATCTAAATAGATATTCCCTACATCAATATCGTAAAAACGCGTAATTAAATTTGCAATAGTCGATTTACCAGATCCTGAACGCCCCACTAATGCTAATGTTTTCCCAGCAGGAAGATCAAAAGAGATATTTTTTAGTGCAGGTTGCTCTTTACCATAATAGGTAAACGTTACATTTTCAAAACGAATATCCCCTTTTGCTCGCTCAACGTGGTAAGTACCATTATCTTTTTCTGTGGGTAAATCAAACAGGGTAAATAGGGTTTGGCAAGCTGCCATTCCTCGTTGGAACTGTGCATTAACATTGGTTAAGGTTTTTAATGGGCGTAAAATCCCCATCAACGCACCAATTACCGCAGCAAACTCCCCTGCTGTTAAACTATCCCCCATAATTTCAGGAGAACCCGCAATAAATAACACAACAGCTAAGGCTAACGAAGCAATAACCTGAATAATAGGGTCAGAAATTGCCGTTGCTGCCATCATTTTCATTCCCTTACGTCGCATATCATTACTTGTGCGGTTAAAACGCTCTTCTTCGACTTTCTGCCCACCAAAAGAAAGTACCACTTTATGCCCTCTTAGCATCTGCTCTGCACTTTCTGTCATACTTCCCATAGACTCTTGCATATTGCGGCTAAGTGTTCTAAATCGTTTAGATACCACGCGGATCAATATGGCGATAACTGGACCAATAAGAAAGAGGACTAATGAAAGACGCCAGCTATAATAAAACATTGTGATAACAAGAAAGAGAATATATACCCCCTCTCGAACCACACTTTGCAAAGCACTGGCTGATGAACTAGCAATCTGCTCTGAATCATAAGTAATACGAGATAATAATTTACCTGATGAATTTTGATCAAAGAAAGTTACGGGCATAAACATCAAATGTTTAAACACACGCTGACGCATTGTCATTACCACTTTGCCTGACACCCACGCCAAACAGTAACTTGATACAAAGCTAGTTAAACCACGAGCAAAAATCAACCCAACCACAATAAACGCCATTACTTTTAAAAAGTTACGATCCGCTTGTCCACCAAAGCCTTCATCAATTAAAGGTTTTAGCATTGTGATTAAATAAGCATCTGCTGCCGCATTAAATACCATTGCGACCATCGCCACTAAAATACCTAACTTAAATGGCGAAATCATCGGCCACAAGCGTTTAAAGGTTTGCCAAGTTGATTGATCTTGAGTTATCTCATCAATCGAGAAGGATTGTTTAGACATAATTTCTCTTTTATTCCATATAAATACACCGCTATTTTAAAGGGTATTTGGATTTCTACCAAGTTTTCGATCAACAAGCGGTAAGATTGGTTAAAAATTTTGCGTATTAATAAAAACACTTCAACACAAGCTGAAATACAATCGGGGCAAAAATAGACGAGAGAATACCGCAAAGTACCAATGCGACTGATGCGTAGCTACCTGCTTTTATGCTGTATTCCATCGCTCTTGCTGTACCTAATGCGTGGGAAACAGCCCCCATACTTAAACCGATTGCTCGAGTATTTGTTACTTTTACCCATTTTAGAATAGCAATACCAAAAGCAGAGCCTGTAATGCCAGCAATTGAAACTGCAACTGCACTCAATGCTGGGTTTCCACCCATCTCTTTAGTGATTGAAACCGCAATTGCGGTAGTAACCGATTTCGGTAATAACGCAAGCAAAATATCTTGGCTTGCCCCTAATGCTAAGGCAAATACTACGCCTGTTATCATTGTGAATAAGGTAGATGCCAACGCTAAAATGGCAATTTTTCTCCAGTGTTTAATAAGTTGGGGGAGCTGTTCATAGAAAGGAACGGCTAATGCGACAACTGATACACCAAGTAGCTGGTTAATCGGTAAATTACCTTGATAATATTGCTTAAAAGGAATGTTAAAAATCACTAACACACCTACAATTAGTAATAAAGAGAGAATAAAAGGATTTAAAATTGATGATTTTAGCTTTTTGCTTGCTTTTAGGCCGATAATAAATAGCAGAATAGTGAGTAAGCTATAAGCATAAATAGATAAATCATTCATCTTGTTGTCCTTCTCTCTCAAACAACCATTGTGCCAAATATCCGATAATAATTAAGCACCCAACAGTACTTAAAAAATTGGCAATAAATAAGGCTTGAAGATACTGATTAAGTACATCTATTTGCTCAATAATCCCTGAGCAAATGGGTAGGAAGAAAAGTGTCATATAGCGAGTTAAAGGGCGAGATGCAGGAGCAATCCATTGAATTTTAAAGATTTTTAAGACTAATAAACTAAATAGTAATAGTAATCCCCAAATGCTTTCTGGAATGCCTATCGGTAAAAGAATATTCAGCCATTGTCCTAGCAATAGCATCAAAAAAAGTAATGCTAATGCCACAATAAAACGTAGTGATTTAATTAACATTTTGCTTCCCGTTTATAACATTCGGTAATTAAATTAACCAAATACCTCAGAATGAGTGTTCAATCGAGTAAAAATAATACCTTTATCTGTTTTTCGATAGATTAATACTAAATCATTTTTAATATGGCAATCACGAAAACCTTACCAATTTCCAGATAAGGGGTGATCTCTATATTTTTCAGGCAACGCCAATCCATTAAAAAGACAATACATTACCTCTACCATTTCTGCCCCAAGCAATACTTCAGGGTGGCTAGCCAATTTTTTCAAATCACGCTTATACTCTTTGGTAAAACTAATTTCCATTAGTTTCCTCATTTGAAAATTGTTTCATCAATTCAAGCATCTCTTCCGTAGAATTAACTTGATATGTTTCAATCTCACCATTCAATGCTTCTTGCATTGCTCGAATTGTTTTTTTATTTGGCTGATAATTTAACTGAACAGGAATGGAGTTTGTGGCAACAACTTGTTGCAAAAACATTTTAATTGCTTGAGCTGGATTTAACCCGTAGCTTTCAAATACGGAGAAAGCCTGTTGCTTTAATTCTGCGTCTAAACGAAATGTGTATGATGTCATTTTATTTTCCTTTTCTCTATGTAAGACATTTGCATTACATTGTAAAACAAAACAGAGAATTTTCAACGTAAATTGCTATTGTTTCAATCTAAATCTCACCGCTTGTTTTGAGAAATTTGATCACTTTGTTTAAATCTCTGGTGCGTGTTGATGGGGGAAGGCTTTTTAAAAAAGTCGCTCCATAATGACGCATTACTAAGCGAGAGTCGCAAATAATGACAGCCCCTTTATCCGTAACATCTCGAATAAGCCGTCCAACACCTTGCTTTAAGGTAATAACTGCTTCAGGGATCTGAATATCATTAAATGGATCACCACCTTGCAGTTTGCAATCTTCCATTCTTGCTTTAAGCAAGGGTTCATCAGGTGCGGTAAATGGCAGTTTATCAATAATTACCAAAGAAAGTGCATCTCCTCGCACATCAATCCCTTCCCAAAAACTTTGGGTTGCCACCAATACGCTATTTGGTTCGGCAATAAATTTCTCAAGCAGACGACTTTTACTGGTTTCACCTTGTAACAATACGCTCAACTGGCTATGCTCCCGTAGGAAATCAGCTAAACCACGCATCATAAAATAAGAAGTACACAACAGAAAACAGCGACCATTATTCGCTTCAATAACAGGTTTGAGCAGTTGCCCTAATACTGTTAATGTATGGGATTTATTGGTATCAGGTAAATAACGTGGCACACAAAGTAATGACTGTTTTGCATAATCAAAAGGACTTTGTAATACCATTTGCTCCGCATTTTCAATCCCTAAACGTTGGCAAAAATGCTCAAATTTTCCTCCAACTTCTAAGGTTGCGGAAGTAAAAACCCAAGCTGTCTTTTGGCTTTTCATCTGCTCACCAAACTTATCCGATACCGTTAATGGGGTAATGTGTAAACCAAAATAGCGTCCATTCGCTTCATACCAGTAGCAGTAGCCGACCACCGTAGTATCGCTCAATTTTTTTAGTAAAACTTTGACTTCCGCTAAACGTTCAAAAATTTTATCTAACGTTTCGGAACGTCCTAGCGATTTTTTAACCACTTCACTTAAAAAATCAAGAGTTTCATTTAGCTTGTTTAACCCTTCAACAACTTTAGGATTATTCTGTAATTCTCTCAAATTCCCTCTTAGTGAGCCGTCCCCAAGCAGTAAGCGAAAATCTTGTACCACTTTTTGCAAATGATCCGATGCTTTACCGAGTTGAGCAAGATCTTTTAATTCGGAGCGATAGACAATGTTACAATCTTTGCAAATATCAAAAAGCTGGCGAGATGTTAAAGATTGCCCAAAATATTGGCTGGCAATATCAGGTAGTTGATGAGCTTCATCAAAAATGACTAATTCAGCGTCAGGAATTAGCTCTCCAAAACCATTTTCTTTTACCGCCATATCCGCACAAAAAAGATGATGATTAACTACAACGATATCCGCATCCATCGCCCTTTTTCGAGCTTGTACCACATAACACTCTTTATAATTCGGGCAATCCGATCCTAAACAATTCTCTGTGGTACTTACTAATTGCGGTAAGATCGGACTATCTTCTGCGATTGTGATACATTCGCTGAGATCGCCTGTTTTTGTTGAGCTATGCCACTTTCGCACTTTGGATAAATCATTTAAGACAGATTTATCGCCTAATACGCCCATTGCAATCAATTGATCTAACCGTTCCAAACATAAGTAATTTGCTCGTCCTTTCAATAAAGCCACTTTGCCTGTGTAATTCAAGGCTTTTTGGATCGTGGGAAGATCTCGATTAAATAGTTGATCTTGTAGGTTTTTAGAACCTGTTGAAACAATGGTTTTTTTACCTGATAGTAAAGCTGGCACAAGATAAGCGAAGGTCTTCCCTGTACCCGTTCCCGCCTCAATAACAGCACTACTTGCAAATTTTACGGCTCTTCCCACCGCTTGTGCCATTTCTAGCTGTGCCTGACGTGGACGAAAGCCTTGAATATTACTGCTTAAACGCCCATTGGGGCTAAAAGCATCATTGATTTTTTCTTGATATTTCATTCGTTAATCTGTTTTAATTTCTCTTCAAATCCCGTCAAAATGGGCTCACTAATTGCATCAGGTAGGTGACGATATTCAATTTGATTGAGATAAACCTGTTCTTGAGTAATTTCGTGTAGTATTTCTTCTACGATAATTTTTGATAACCCTGCCTGTTTCCCTGTATGGAAAATGTGACGTAACTGAATTTTATGCCATAGGTAATGACTGTTCTCTCCATACCAAGCCATTGCCATTTTTACTTTCTGTTTTGCTAAATTTTTATTAGCTATCAAGGGATAAGCTGAAATCACATCATAAAATGGAGTTAAGCGATAGCGATTGTGTGGTTCTAGAAATAAACTAAAATTCTTGGCGTGTCCATCAATCGCACAAAGTAACCAAAAGAGTATTTGTGCTTTAAAAAAATCTCTACGATCTCCCATTGAATTGCTTGAACCAAGTAGCAAATTCATTATAGCCAAAATCCCTACTCCACCATCATTTTGATATTTTCTTGCTGAAGGAATATTTAATGCTTGGCAGATATCTTCTTGCGGTAATCGAATTAACCATTTGTTATCTACTGACCAACGGCGATCAAACCTCTCTACAATCAATACTTTATTTTGTTCAAAATGTGCCAATTGAACAAGCGGTACTTTTAAACCAAATTTCTGCAAAATTTGTAAACAGAGCCATTCATTCTCACAACTTGTCGATAAATCTATTTGCCCTTGCCCAACAATTCCTATTGGCAATTTAAAAATATGGCTCGTTGGTGTACTGTGAAAAGGGCGTTTCCATACACCTTGGTGATAAAGTAAAGCTGTTTTTTCTTGTACTCCTGCAAGTGAGATACGAAAATCAGATTGAGCATTCATTCCTAGTGGAAAAGTTTGATAGTGTGTCAATAAATCCGCAATTTCTGTATCGCTTAGCTTTTTTGCATCAATTTGTTGAACTGACGATACATTACCTTGATAGAGTTGAATTGCTCCGACACAATCCTGACCTATTGCGGAAAGTAGATCAAAAGGCATTTTAGTGGTAGTTTGAAAACGTTGTTGAATACGAGAGCGAATTTGGTCGCTATCGGGTAGGAGATTATCAAAAAAATTATAAACCACTTCGCCTTGATAAACCTTATGAGACAAAGGTAAAGAAAGCGAAATAGCCCGTTTGCGTGGTGAGTTTAACCAAGTTTCTGTATATTGAAACTCTGTTGCTCCACTAGCTAATTTCCGCCAGTATCCAACATCTTCACCATTCATTGCAATATTAAGCACCTCTGCCATTACCAGACATCCCCATATTCATCTTTTGTTTGCTGATGCTTAGGACGAGGCTGTACGACTAGCTCTAATTCAAGGCTGGCAAGTATTTTAAATAATGTCTCAATTTTAATGTTACTACTATTATTCTCAAAACTTGAGATAGTGCTTTGTTTGATACTCGCTAACTGGGCAAGATCTATTTGGGATAATTTTTGCTGATAACGAGCTTCTCGAAGTGCGTGAGAGAGCATTTTTGATGTTGTCACTACCATATTTTGCCTTTTATACTCTTTAGAGGATAAACGATATATTATCCCCTAAAGAGTATAAAATCAAATATATACCTTAAAAGGGATAACATTAGGATCTATAGCGTTGAATTGTACTCTTCTCATCCAAAGCCTTTAGCCAAGCTAATTTTTCTTTAATCTGTTTTTCCATTCCCCGTTCAGTTGGGAAGTAGAATTGGGTTTCTTTTAAAGGTTCAGGGAAATAGTTTTCACCTGCAGCATAGGCATTCGGTTCATTATGGGCATATCGATATTCATCTCCATAACCTAATGATTTCATTAACTTAGTTGGTGCATTGCGTAAATGCTCTGGAACATCATAATCCGTTTCTTCTTTAGCAATGCGTTTCGCTTCATTAAATGCGGTATATACCGCATTACTTTTTGGTGCAACTGCAAGATAAATGACCGCTTGGGCAATGGCTCTTTCTCCTTCATAAGCCCCCACTCTTGTGTAGCAGTCCCAAGCAGCAAGTGCAACTTGCATTGCTCTTGGATCTGCATTACCGATGTCTTCCGATGCGATTGCTAATAAGCGGCGTGCAACATAAAGCGGATCGCCTCCAGCCGTTAATATGCGAGCATACCAATACAATGCACCATCAGGCGATGAGCCTCGCACCGATTTATGTAGTGCTGAAATGAGATCATAAAATCGATCTCCACCCTTATCAAAACGAGCTTGTCGTTCACCTAACACTTCAGTGAGTAAATTTTTATCTAGCAATTTTCCTTGGGGTAGTTGCTCTGCCATATCGCACATCAATTCCAAACAATTTAAGGCAAAACGTCCATCACCATTGACATAATTCGCAAGCAGTTGCAAAACATCATCTTGCAAAATCAGTTTTTCATTACCTAAACCACGCTCTTTATCAGTTATCGCATTTTGGAGAAGTTGCAAAATATCACTGGCTTGTAAGGGCTTTAAGATATAAATACGCACTCTTGACAATAGTGCATTATTTAATTCAAAGGAAGGGTTTTCAGTAGTTGCCCCAATAAATGTGATGGTGCCATCTTCGATATGCGGAAGAAAGGCATCTTGTTGGCTTTTATTGAAACGATGAACTTCATCGACAAACAGTAGTGTTCTGCGTCCTGTTTGTCGATTTAATTTTGCCTTATCTATCGCATCTCGAATTTCTTTAATACCGCTTGTCACTGCGGATATTCGTTCAACATCAGCATCTAAGGCATTGGCAATAATTTCAGCTAATGTGGTCTTGCCTGTACCAGGTGGTCCCCAAAAAATCATTGAGTGGCAATGCCCTGCTTCAATGGCTCGGCGTAATGGCTTACCTTGAGCAATCAAATGTGATTGTCCAACGTATTCATTTAAGTTGCGTGGACGCATTCGGGCAGAAAGCGGTCTGAAATCTGCTGAAAAATCCAAAGCTAAGCTACTCATCAGCGTAAATGTAATCCCCTACGAATTTGACGCATCAACAGAAAAATCCAAGGCCATAACACACCGCTTATAACTGCACCTAATAACTCTTGCACATTGAAATCTGCACTGTGTAAGACAAATTCCACAAAGAAAATAACAAATCGGATCAAAGCAATGTAAAGCATTACTAATAAACTTTGTAACCATAACGATAAGTTACGCAAAATAAGGTGATATTTCGCCACAAAATAGATAGCAATAGATAACACCAAAGCGTGCATACCTAAAATAGAGCCTAAGATTACATCCCAAATAATGCCTGCAATAAATGCTGTGCCAACACTAATTTTATCTGGTAGAGCTAACGCCCAATAAATGAGCACAAGCGCAATCCAAGCTGGGCGTAGCCCTTGGAAACCTGCTGGCCAAGGCATAATTTCAAGAACAAAAGAAATCATAAAAATAAATACCAACACTAATAACTGGAAAATGGCATTTTGTCTCATTGTTCTATTCCTTCTTCTGCACCGCTATTCACATCATTTTCTGCATCGGGAACGGGCGTTTCTTCTAAATGCTCTTCTGTTGTCGGCTCAGGATCTTGTACTTTCTCTTTTTGATTTGATTTTAAACGATCTAATGGGTTTAAACTTTTACGTCTTTCTTCTACTGCATTGCGTACATCTTGTGGCGAAATTGTTTGAGTGCGTAATTCTTCACTTGTTGGCCATAGTAGTAATAAATACCGCAAACGTTCTAATGATGCCAAAGGACGAGCAGTCACTCGTGCAAAATGGCTAGAACCATCATTCACGACTGTTTCAACGATTGCCACAGGATAACCTTCGGGGAAATTACCGCCCAACCCAGAGGTAACTAATACATCACCTTTGATAATATCAACTGTTCTTGGTAGGTGATCTAAGATAAGTTCATCATTATGCCCTGTTCCACTTGCAATACCGCGTACATCATTACGCAAAACTTGTACAGGAACAGAGTGTGTTACATCTGTCAATAACAGTACTCGGCTACTTTTCTCTCCAACTGAAATGATCTGCCCTACAACGCCTCTCTCATCAATAATCGGTTGTCCGACAAAAGCACCATCGGTTTTCCCTTGATTCACAATAACTTGCTGACGGTAAGCGTCCATTTCAGCCGTTAATACTTCAGCGACTTTTTTATATTCATCTTGTCGAAGTGGAGAGCTTAGTAATAGACGTAGTCGTTGGTTTTCTACTTTTAATTGATCAAGTAATAATAAATCTGCATTTTTTTCGCGAACTTGTTCTCTCAATACTTGGTTTTCTAACTTCAAACGCTGGCTATTAATAAAATTATTACTCACGCCATCAAGAACTAGACGAGGGCTATTGGCGAAGTAATATAAGCCGCTCACAGCGGTTTCTAAAACATTTCTGACCTGAATGATTGCTGAACTTCGCCCATCTAAAAAAATACAAATAATAGAAAGTGATACCGCAATAAATAGGCGAACACCAAGTGGGGGAGCTTTGGAAAAAATGGGTTTCATACTATAACTATAGGCTCATACTATAAAAAGGGCTATATTCTAAATGAAGAGTAAAATGAAAATGGACAATAGCTTCCCTTTTTTCCATTTCAGACTGCTGACAAACCTTATCTGCTCGTGTGTAATACACGGATATCAGTGTAATACACCTATAAGGGGAGATAATTAAGGGCAAATATGATTTGCCCCTACAGCCACCGAGTATAGTGTTATCACAACCAATACATATCTATACTCGTAGGGGCTAATTACATTAGCCCCCAAATTTCGTTAATAACCTGATATGAACAGTGGTACACCACCTTGTCCATTTTACTTACTCAATTTCGATGACAGAATGACTAGTCATCATCACTAAATACATCACCACCGTGAGTATCAATCATTTCTAAGGCTTTACCACCACCACGAGCCACGCAAGTTAATGGATCTTCAGCTACAATCACAGGTACACCCGTTGCATTCGTCAATAACACATCTAAATTTTGTAATAACGCACCGCCACCAGTTAATACCATTCCACGTTCAAAAATATCTGCCGCTAATTCTGGTGGACATTGTTCCAAAACACCTTTTACTGCTTCAACAATGCCTGTTAGTGGTTGTTCAATTGCTTCTAATACCTGTTTAGACGTTAAAGTAAAGGTTCTTGGAGCCCCTTCTGCTAAGTTATGCCCGTGAACTTCCATTGTGCGAATTTCATCATCATTACGAATATAAGCAGTCGCAATTTCTTTCTTCACTCTTTCTGCAGTTGTTTCACCAATTGCTGAGCCAAAATGACGGCGAACATAAGCGATAATCGCTTCATCAAATTTATCACCACCAATACGCACAGACGAAGAGTGTACAATACCATTAAGTGAAAGCACTGCAACTTCTGTTGTACCACCACCAATATCAATAACCATTGAGCCTGCAGCTTCATCAACAGGTAATCCTGCACCAATAGCTGCTGCCATTGGTTCTTCAATTAAGTAAACTTCTCTCGCACCTGCCCCCATTGCTGATTCTTTAATCGCTTTACGCTCAACTTGAGTTGCTCCTGCTGGTACACAAATCAATACTCGTGGGCTTGGACGCATAAAATTATTACTATGCACTTGTTTAATGAAATGCTGTAACATTTTGGCTGTTACGTGGAAATCAGCAATCACGCCATCTTTCATTGGGCGAATTGCAACAATACTTTTCGGTGTACGTCCTAACATTGATTTGGCACTAGCACCTACTGCTGCAATACTTTTATTTGTTCCAACACGATCTTGGCGAACAGCAACTACTGACGGTTCATCAAGCACGATGCCCTGCCCTTTTACATAGATAAGTGTATTTGCTGTACCGAGATCGATCGAAAGATCATTTGAGAAAAGCCCAAGAAATTTTTTAAACATAACAAAAATCCGTAAATAATTATAAATTAGGGTGAATGCTCAGATACTAGAGCAAAAATTGCGTGCAAATATAGCAAAAAAGGCTTGCAACGACAAAGGATTATTTTATTTTCATAGAAGAAAATCAGAGAAATTGCATAATCTGCTTTTCAGTTATAAATTTTTCACCTATTGGTAAAAATAAATGATAAAGTTAGTAGGATTTTATTTTAAATTTAGGCTAATACAAGCGGTCTGATTTGATATAAATTTTACCAGTTTTATTTATTAATTTTCATTCATCACATAGGAGTCTTTATGCTTATTGGTATACCAAAAGAGCTGCTGGACAATGAGAGTCGAGTGGCTGCAACCCCCAAGACTGTTCAGCAAATCCTAAAACTTGGTTTTGATGTTATCGTTGAGAAAAACGCTGGTTTCAAAGCAAGTTTTGAAGATAATGCCTTTGCAGAAGCAGGTGCAAATATTGGTAATACGCAAGCAGTATGGAATGCGGATATTATTTTTAAAGTAAATCCGCCAACTGATGCTGAGATCGCGTTAATCAAAGAAGGAGCTACACTGGTTAGCTTTATTTGGCCTGCTCAAAACCCTGAGCTAATGAAAAAACTTTCTGAAAAGAAAATCAACGTATTAGCAATGGACGCCGTACCTCGAATCTCTCGAGCCCAATCTCTTGATGCACTTAGCTCAATGGCAAATATTGCTGGTTATCGTGCGGTAGTTGAAGCAGCTCACGAGTTTGGTAGTTTCTTTACAGGGCAAATTACTGCAGCAGGTAAAGTACCGCCAGCTAAAGTTCTTGTTATCGGTGCTGGTGTTGCAGGATTAGCAGCAATTGGTGCGGCTAACAGCTTGGGAGCTATTGTTCGTGCCTTTGACTCTCGCCCAGAAGTAAAAGAACAAGTGCAAAGTATGGGTGCAAGTTTCCTTGAAATTGACTTCAAAGAAGAAGGCGGTAGTGGCGATGGCTATGCCAAAGTGATGTCAGAAGAATTTAACCGCAGAGCATTAGCTCTTTATGCTGAACAAGCTAAAGAAGTGGATATCATCATTACCACTGCGTTAATCCCTGGTAAGCCTGCCCCACGCCTTATCACTAAAGAAATGGTTGAATCAATGAAACCAGGTAGTGTTATTGTTGATTTAGCTGCCGCGACTGGCGGTAACTGTGAATTAACTAAAGCGGGTGAAGTGGTTGTTACGGACAATCAAGTAAAAATCATTGGCTACACTGATTTACCAAGCCGTTTACCAACACAATCTTCTCAACTTTATGGGACTAACTTAGTCAATTTACTCAAGTTACTTTGTAAAGAAAAAGACGGTAATATCAATATCGACTTTGAAGATGTAGTATTACGCGGTGTTACCGTAGTAAAAGAAGGTGAAATTACTTTCCCAGCACCACCGATTAAAGTATCGGCACAACCACAACAAAAAGCAGCAGTGCCTGTTGAGAAAAAAGAAGAAAAACCAGCTGATCCACGCATCAAATATGGATTATTTGCTTTAGCTGGCGTGCTATTCCTATGGTTAGCATCTGTTGCCCCAGCAGCATTCCTTTCACACTTTACCGTATTCGTACTTTCTTGCGTTGTCGGTTATTATGTTGTATGGAATGTTAGCCACGCTCTACATACGCCACTAATGGCAGTAACAAATGCAATTTCAGGTATCATTATTGTCGGTGCCTTATTACAAATTGCACAAGGTGGTTTCTTCATTAGTATTTTAGCGTTTATCGCAATTTTAGTCGCAAGTATCAATATCTTTGGTGGATTCAAAGTAACTCAACGTATGCTTGCAATGTTCAGAAAAGGTTAAGGAGAAAGCAATGTTATCTTCAGGTTTAGTACAAGCTGCCTATATCATCGCAGCTCTTCTCTTTATTATGAGTTTAGCAGGGCTTTCTAAACACGAAACCGCCAAAGCAGGTTGTTGGTATGGAATCGTGGGTATGACTATCGCCCTTGTTGCCACTATCTTTGGACCAGAATCCAAAGGGACTATTTTCATTTTAATTGCAATGGCAATTGGTGGATTTATCGGTGTTCGTAAAGCATTAAAAGTTGAAATGACCGAAATGCCAGAACTTGTTGCTATTTTACATAGTTTTGTAGGTTTAGCAGCAGTATTAGTGGGTTTCAACAGCTATGGTTTACATCACGATGCCGTAATGCCAGAAAATTTAGATGCTGCCGCTCAAGCATTATTTATGGCTGAACAGGCTAAATTAGCAACAATTCATAACGTTGAAGTATTCCTTGGTATTTTCATTGGTGCAGTTACATTCACGGGTTCAGTTGTTGCCTTTGGTAAACTAAACGGTAAAATCAACTCAAAAGCGTTAATGTTACCACACCGCCATAAACTCAATTTAGCGGCGTTAGTAGTTTCTGCAATTTTAATGGTGGTATTTGTAAATCACCCAGATAATATCTTCCCAGTGTTGATTATGACTGCAATTGCACTTGCTTTCGGTTGGCATTTAGTTGCTTCAATTGGTGGAGCAGATATGCCTGTTGTGGTTTCAATGCTGAACTCTTATTCTGGTTGGGCAGCAGCTGCTGCAGGCTTTATGCTTAGTAACGACTTATTGATTGTTACTGGTGCATTAGTAGGTTCTTCAGGGGCCATTCTCTCTTACATTATGTGTAAAGCAATGAACCGCTCATTTATCAGTGTGATTGCAGGTGGATTTGGTAACGATATCCAAGTAAGTTCAGATGAAGAACAAGGTGAACATCGTGAGACCACTGCTGAAGAAGTAGCAGAAATGTTGAAAAATGCAAGCTCTGTGATCATCACACCAGGATATGGAATGGCAGTGGCTCAAGCACAATATCCAGTGGCTGAAATCACTCAAAAATTGCGTGATCGTGGTGTTAATGTCCGTTTTGGTATTCACCCTGTTGCAGGTCGCTTACCTGGACATATGAACGTATTATTAGCTGAAGCGAAAGTACCTTACGATGTCGTATTAGAAATGGATGAAATCAATGATGATTTTGCTGATACAGATGTTGTGTTAGTTATCGGTGCAAATGATACGGTAAACCCAGCAGCAATGGACGATCCAAATAGCCCAATTGCTGGAATGCCAGTATTAGAAGTTTGGAAAGCTCAAAACGTTATCGTATTCAAACGCTCTATGGCGGTGGGCTACGCAGGCGTGCAAAATCCACTCTTCTTTAAAGAAAATACTCAAATGCTATTTGGTGATGCCAAAGAGCGTGTTGATGATATTTTAAAAGCACTTTAATCACCTATAAGAATAAGGCTCTGAATTTTCAGAGCCTTGTTGTATATAGTTAAAAACCAATTCGCCGACTAACCTTTCCTTGTTTTAGTTTACATTCATCGGCTAATGCTTCAATCCATTCGTCAATCTCTCTAAAAGGATAGAATCGGTGACGACGTTCAACCGCAGCAAAATCACCTGGTGTTAGTAAGGAAAGAGCATTGATTGCACTTAACTCACCATTGGTAAAATTTAAACCTAATCTTACCGCTTGTTGTTCAGCAAAACACTGTCGTTGAGATAAGGTTAGATAATCAAAATTCAGTTTTAGATCAAAACGGCGTAAAGCTGCAGGATCTAAACCGCTCATCAAATTCGTTGAAACCACAAGTAAGCCTTCAAAACGTTCTATTTGAGTTAGCATCTCATTAACCATACTATGCTCCCAACTTCTTTGCCCTTCTGCTCGAGCAAATAAAAATGTATCTACTTCATCAAAAATGAGCAACATATCGTTATCTTGTGCCTGCTTAAAAGCCCGAGCAATATTTCGCTCACACTCTCCAACATAAGGTGAAAGTAAATCTGAACCTTGTTTTAATAAGACTTTCATTCCCAAGCTCTTACCTAGCCAATTTGCCCACGCTGTTTTTCCTGTGCCAGGTGGTCCATAGCAACAAATACGTCCTTGCTTTGTCTTTCTTAGTCCTTCGCTAATTTTATGAATATTACTACTCAGAAGATTTTAAATCACATTTTTCTCAATATCCCAAATATCCTCACCAAATCGACGTATCCACCAATCCAACATATCATTTTCTGCTACCGTTGCTTGAATTCGGTAATGTTCTTCAGACTGTTCCAAAATTTTTTGATCTTTCGATAATGGTGTCTCAGTTAAATGAAATCCTGCAGATTGACTAATTGAAAAAGTTAATCGTACTTTATTCCCTGTTGTACCAAATCCTAAATACCCACTATCTAAATAATCGGTCAAATTAAAATCATTTGGGCGATTAAATGTCATTGTCGAACACTCTGCTTTTTGAATACGGTGCAATGCTAATAAACGATTATTTTCATACCCTTCATAACGAACAATTAAATAAGTCGTTGCCCCTTGCTGTGCAATAGCTAACGGCATTACATTAGATTTTGATATGCGATTATGTTGATTTCTATATTCTATTTTTAACCAATGATTCTGATATAGTGCAACACTCACTGCATTAAAAACATCAGCATTTATTTTTGCTGGAATCAGGGGCATACTTGTTGGAGTGCTGGCAATTTTATCCGATAGCCATTGTCGAGCGAGTTTCTTACTTTGACTACTATCTTGCTCAAGTTGCCGATGAGCGTGTTCGAAAAAAGGTTTCATTGATTGCATAATATTAGCAGGCAATAAATGCTTTAAATGCTGCTCTGCTAAAATCAAGACTAACGATTGCTGTTCACTTAATATAGGCAAATCAATCCCTTTTGCATTAACTTTCCATTTATACCCGTAGGGCTTAGTACGCATATCTCGTTCAATATCAAACTGCTCACTTAACTGATCTAAATTACGTTGAATCGTTCTAAGACTACGTTCAATCCCTCCTTGTGATAATTTTTGCCGAACTTCTTCTGCTGAAATATACCTATTTTTAGGCACTTGACGTAATAAAGCTAATTGAAATCCTGTCACTTCTGAATTTTTAGGGCGAAAAGACATAGTAACTTCTCCAAAGGTAAAGAAATAATAAGGTCAAAAATATGCTATAAATTATAGCAATCTCAAACCAATTTTTTACAAAAAATCAAGCAAATCTAACCGCTTATTTTCTGTTATGTAGTATTTTTAGATAATCTAAACCATATATCAATGAGCGATAAATAAATACTTATTAGCGACACTATTTGTCGCAATTAGCTTTATTATGTTATTGCAAGCGGAAATAACGAGGACATAAAAATGAAAACCTATTTCCAAACTGAAATTATTAAAGCGATTTTTCAGCACCCTAATTCAAGGGGAAGATATCCAATGCAAGCAAATGCAACAACCTGAGTTAGTGAATTTATATCAAGAAAAATAGGAGGAGACTATGACAAAAAAATTACCTAAAATCGTCGTATTAACAGGAGCGGGAATTTCCGCTGAATCAGGTATTCAAACTTTCCGAGCGTCTGACGGATTATGGGAAAATCATCCAATTGATGATGTCGCCACGCCTGAAGGCTTTATGCGTAATCCTGAATTGGTTCAGCAGTTCTACAACGAACGCCGTCGCAAATTATTTGACCCACAAATTCAGCCTAACGCAGCACATATTTCACTTGCGAAACTGGAAGAAAAATTAGGCGAAAATTTCCTATTAGTTACACAAAATGTCGATAATTTACACGAACGTGCAGGATCGAAAAATATTATTCATATGCACGGTGAATTGCTCAAAGCTCGCTGTGTATATTCAGATAAGGTCTATGACTGGGAAAAAGATATCAAAAATACCGATCGTTGTACTTGTTGTCAGCAGCCACGAGAACTTCGTCCGCATATTGTCTGGTTTGGTGAAATGCCATTTGAGATGGAACGTATCTATCAAGCTTTAAGCGAATGCGATTATTTTGTTTCCATTGGTACATCGGGCAATGTTTATCCAGCAGCGAATTTTGTGAAAGAAGCGAATGCGTGGGGAGCTGGCACAATTGAACTGAATCTTGAGAAAAGCGAAAAAGCTTCAGAATTTAAAACGGCTCGTTATGGCAAGGCCACAGAAATTGTTCCGAAATTTGTTGAAGCGGTATTGAAACAAATTAGCTAATTAAGATGGCATAAGCATATACTAAACCACAAGAAGTCAAAATTACCACATTTAATAAATCTCGCCCCTATGTTTGTGAAAATTTAATGAGTAGATGGGCGAGAGATCGTATTTATGAAGCAATTGAGAAAAATTTAGAGCAAATGGAATGAATGAATTTCTCAAGCAAAAATAACCTGAGGGCAATTACATTTGAAAAAACAGTTTGCGCTTGGCTTTATATTAAAAATACCAAGCATTGTATGCCAACAATCCCGCTTATTTTCCATCCTCTATAATTTCGCTATAATGCCACTTTTAAAATCATATTAGATAGGAAAAACAATGTTTGAGCTAAATCCAATCAAATCACAATTAGCCGATATGGCACAACGTACTGAAACACTTAGGGGGTATCTTTGACTTTGATCTGAAAGTCGAACGACTGGAAGAGGTCAATGCCGAATTAGAACAGCCTGATGTTTGGAATGATCCTGAAAAAGCACAAGCATTGGGTAAAGAACGTGTTGCATTAGAGTTGGTGGTTAATACAATCAGAGGTCTTGAGCAAGGTATCGAAGATGTAGAAGGGTTAATTGAATTAGCGATTGAAGCCGAAGACGAAACTACTTTCCAAGAAGCACAACAAGAAGCGGACGGATTAGAAGAAAAATTAGCAAATTTAGAATTCCGTAGAATGTTTAGTGGGCAACACGATGCTGCCGATTGTTATGTCGATTTACAAGCTGGTTCAGGGGGAACAGAAGCACAAGACTGGACAGAAATGTTGCTGAGAATGTATCTCCGTTGGGCTGAAAGTAAAGGCTTTAAAACAGAACTTATGGAAGTTTCTGATGGTGATGTCGCAGGTATTAAATCGGCAACGATTCGAGTTTCTGGTGAGTATGCGTTTGGTTGGCTACGCACAGAAACAGGTATTCATCGTCTTGTGAGAAAAAGTCCATTTGATTCCAATAATCGTCGCCATACTTCTTTCAGTGCGGCTTTCGTTTATCCTGAAGTCGATGATGATTTTGAAATCGAGATTAACCCTGCCGATTTGCGTATTGACGTTTATCGTGCCTCTGGTGCAGGCGGTCAGCACGTTAATAAAACAGAATCTGCAGTACGAATTACGCATATGCCATCAGGTATTGTCGTGCAATGTCAAAATGGACGTTCTCAACATCAAAATAAAGACCAAGCAATGAAGCAGCTCAAAGCGAAGTTATATGAGATGGAGATGATGAAGAAAAATGCGGAAAAGCAAGCGATGGAAGAAAGTAAATCAGACATTGGTTGGGGAAGCCAAATTCGCTCTTATGTCCTTGATGATTCTCGTATTAAAGACTTACGCACAGGTGTTGAAAATCGTAATACTCAAGCTGTCTTAGATGGCGATTTAGATCGTTTTATTGAAGCGAGCTTAAAAGCAGGATTATAATCTCTTTTGTGCCTTATCTTTATTGAAGATATATTGAATCCCCTGCTTAAAATACAGGGGATTATGATTCTGACTTATTTAACTCCTAGTAAAATACGGTCTGCAAATTTACCAATACTGATAGCAAAATTATTTGATTTATTCCAATCTAAAATCGTTCGGAAATTATTTGATACTAAGAAAGCCCTACCAACCTCTTGATTAGGACGAACTAACCATAATTTCGCATTATTTAATTTTGATAATTTCTCAACCTCCTGACCATTAGGATAGGCTAAATAAACACCTAATGTTTGCCATTCAGCTAGACTTTTTGCTTTATGAGATTCAATACCAGAAAACACCATATCAATCGGTTTAGCTAACTTTACTTCAACTCCCCAAGGTAGATTTCTATCCCAACCGACTGTTGAAAGATAAGTGGCAATAGAAGCAAATGCATCATATTCGTTCTTCCAAATGTCTTTTTTACCATCATTATTACCATCTGCGGCATATTTTAAATAAGACGTTGGCATAAATTGGGTTTGCCCCATTGCACCAGCCCAAGAGCCTTTCATTTCACTACGAGAAATAGTATTACTATCTAACATTTTCATTGCATTTATAAACTCTTGTGTAAATAATTTCTCACGACGTCCATCAAAAGCCAATGTAGCCAAAACAGAAAGTACATCAAAATTCCCTTGATAACGTCCAAAGCTACTTTCCATACCCCAGAGTGCCATTAAATACTCTTTTTGTACGCCATATTTTTGGCTCGCATTTTCAAGCTGTGCTTGATATTTCCACCAACGATCTACAGCGATATTTACTTTTGCTTGAGTTAGTACTTTATTTAAATAATTAGTTACACCATTTGGGTTTGGCGGTGGAGGTGGTAAATTAGGATCACGTTTCTTTGCTGCTTGTTGCTGGTCTAGCTCAACAGCCCGTGTAATATAGTTAATTCCCATTTGGTTATTTAATGTTTTGTCCGATACACCTGCTCCAGCTGCTTTTTTCTTTAGAAAAGCGATATAATCATTAAAATTAGCCAGGATTCGGGGCTTTGTATAAGTTTCATCTAAAACCAATTCATCATAATGTTTCTTATTTGAACAACCTGCCAGTATGAGACAACTTATTCCTGTTACTGACAATAAACGAAATATATTTGACATCATTATTTCCTTTTTGCTTTTAGAATGTTAATTATTCACCATTCTACTTGGGCGAATAACATTATTAAGATCAACTTCTGCGACACCTAAAAACTGTTGTTGCTCAGAATATAATCTAACTTGCCCATAAACTTGTTGAGTATTTTCAAACTTGACCCTTTGACCATACCCAACAGCTTTAGTTTGCTCTGCTGTTAAATTTAAAATAGGCAAACAATCAACTGCACTATCCATCGGAAGTAAATAGTTATCCATAGGTAAAGAAAAAGTATCAGTAAGCTCACCAAGCGGTTGCATTTCTGCAATTTTTTGCAACTCATCAATCGTTAGCATTTGATCGTTAGGGTAATTTGCAACAGCTAATCTTCTTAATACTGTAACGTGTGCACCACAACCTAATACTTCGCCCAAATCATCAACTAAAGTACGAATATAAGTACCTTTTGAACAATGCACTTCCAACGTTAAAAATGGGGCTTGATAATCAATAAATTGTAGTTCAAAAATAGTAATTGGGCGAGCTTCACGCTCTACCGTAATACCTGCACGAGCATATTCATACAAAGGCTTACCTTGATATTTCAACGCAGAAAACATTGTTGGTACTTGTAAAATATCGCCTCTAAACTGTTCAAGAGCGGTTAAGATCTCTGACTCATTAACATTGACTGGGCGAGATTGCACGATTTTCCCTTCCGCATCTGACGTATCGGTTCTTTCACCTAATTTTGCGGTAACACGATAGCGTTTATCTGAATCCAACAAGAATTGAGAGAACTTGGTTGCTTCACCTAAACAAATAGGTAACATTCCTGTTGCCAGTGGATCTAATGCCCCAGTATGCCCTGCTTTATTCGCTCGGAATAAACGTTTGACTTTTTGCATAATGTCATTAGAGCTAACACCCTCTGGCTTATCCAATAAAAAGACGCCGTGAATATCACGCCCTTTCTTTTTGGGTCTAGACACAATTATTCCTCGTCGTTATGGCGGGCTTGATCTTTACGGATCACATTAGTCACTAAATTTGACATTCTCATTCCTTCTACAAGTGATTGATCGTAGAAGAATTTTAATTCAGGTACGATACGCAAACGCATTGCTTTACCAACTAAGCTACGAATATAGCCAGAAGCATTATTTAACCCTTCTAAACCACGCGTTACCGCTGTTTCATCGTTATCAAATAAAAAAGTCACAAACACTTTGGCATAGGCTAAATCACGACTAATTTCAACATCAGATACCGTAACCATACCAATTCTTGGATCTTTCACTTCTCGTTGTAAAATAATTGCAATCTCTTTCTGCAATTCTTGTGCGACACGGTCGCTACGTTTAAATTCTCTTGACATTTATTTTTTCTTTCTAGATATAAAATTTATGGGTGGATTATTCCCACCTAAAACGATGAGATAGAACAGGGCGAATAATTCGCCCTGCCTACTGTTATAACTAAATCGTACGTTTAATTTCAACCACTTCAAAGACTTCGATTTGGTCGCCGACTTTGACATCGTTGTAGTTTTTCACGCCGATACCACATTCCATACCGTTACGCACTTCGGATACGTCATCTTTGAAACGGCGTAAAGATTCAAGTTCGCCTTCAAAAATAACTACGTTATCGCGTAAAACACGAATTGGGTTATTACGTTTAACGATACCTTCCGTTACCATACAACCTGCGATTGCACCGAATTTCGGATGACGGAATACATCACGCACTTCAGCTAAGCCAATAATTTCTTGTTTAAATTCTGGCTGTAACATACCGCTCATTGCTGCTTTGATCTCATTTAAGAGTTCGTAGATGATTGAGTAATAGCGTAAATCAATGTTTTCTGTTTCGATCACTCGGCGAGCTGTTGCATCAGCACGAACGTTAAAGCCGAGTACGATAGCATTTGATGCTGCCGCAAGCGTTGCATCAGTTTCGGTAATACCACCTACGCCAGAACCAACCACTTTCACTTTTACTTCTGCTGTTGAAAGTTCGTTTAATGCTTGGCAAATTGCTTCCACAGAACCTTGTACGTCTGCTTTTACAATTACATTTAATTCTGCTACATCACCTTCTGCCATATTGGTAAACATATTTTCCAATTTCGCTTTTTGCTGACGAGCGAGTTTTACATCGCGGAATTTACCTTGACGATATAGAGCAACTTCGCGTGCTTTTTTCTCATCACGCACAACGGTTGCTTCATCACCAGCTGATGGTACGCCTGAAAGACCTAACACTTCCACTGGGATTGATGGGCCTGCCGATTGAATATCTTTACCGTTTTCATCACGCATTGCACGCACACGACCGTATTCAAAGCCACAAAGTACAATATCACCACGATTCAATGTACCTGATTGAACAAGGATTGTTGCAACAGGGCCACGACCTTTATCTAAGTAAGATTCGATCACAACACCGCTTGCCATACCTTCTTTAACTGCGGTTAATTCTAATACTTCAGACTGTAATAAAATCGCTTCTAATAGGTCGTCAATCCCCATACCTTTCTTCGCAGAAACAGGCACAAATTGAACATCACCACCGAATTTCTCAGAGATAACTTCGTGTTGTAATAACTCTTGTTCAACACGATCTGGGTTCGCTTCTGGTTTATCAATCTTGTTCACTGCAACAACGATTGGGGCTCCTGCTGCACGAGCGTGCTGGATCGCCTCAATCGTTTGTGGCATTACACCATCATCTGCTGCAACCACTAATACAACGATATCTGTTGCTTTCGCACCACGAGCACGCATTGACGTAAAGGCTGCGTGTCCTGGAGTATCTAAGAAAGTAATCATCTTACCGTCATCTGTTTCAACGTGGTAAGCACCGATATGTTGAGTAATACCACCTGCTTCGCCCGCTGCAACTTTGGCTTTACGGATATAGTCAAGTAATGATGTTTTACCGTGGTCAACGTGTCCCATAATGGTAACAACAGGGGCACGAGTCACTTTTTCTGCGTGGATATCACGATCTTCTAATACAGATTCTTCAAGTTCGTTTTCTTTACGCAGAATAACTTTATGCCCCATTTCTTCGGCAACAAGCTGTGCGGTTTCTTGGTCAATCACTTGGTTAATCGTAACCATTTCACCCATTTTCATCATTGTTTTAATGATTTCTGTTGCTTTTACAGCCATTTTGTTTGCAAGTTCTGCAACAGTAATGGTTTCGCCAATCACAACATCACGGTTTACTGCTTGTACAGGTTTAGTAAAGGCTTGCTGTAATGCACTTCCTTTCTTACCGTGTTTGCCTTTTCCTTTAGCATCTTTTTGATTACGGCGATTTGCTTCACGCTCATTTTTATTTGATTCATCATCACGCCCACCTTTTTTCGCTTTCGCAACGCCATTTTTGCCACGTCCACGTCCACCTTCACTGCGGCGATCAGAATCACGTTCCGCTTCTAACGCATAGCTTGAAGTAAAGCGGTCGTCATCAAAATCATCACTACTTTCACCTGCTTCTTCACGTGCAATTTCAGCTAAACGGCGAGCATTTTCTGCTGCACGTTTTGCTTCCATTTCAGCTTTTTGACGAGCAAGCTCATCTTGTTTACGGCGTAATTCAGCTTCTTCTTTACGTTTTGCTTCTTTCTCTGCATCAACAACTTTTTCAACTTTCTGTGCTGGTTTAGCTTCAGCTTTTGGAGCAACTTTAGGCTGTTTATTTGGCATTACAGGTGGCTGATGAACTGCTTTTTTCGCTTCAGCCGCTTTATCTTCTTCAGCTTTCTTCGCTTCAGCTTGTTTTTGTGCCTCTTCAGCAGCTCTTAATTTTTCTGCCTCTGCTTTCTCTTTAGCTGCTTTTTCGGCAGCATCTTTCTCAGCTTGAGCTTTTAATTTTGCAGCTTCTGCTGCTGCGGCTTTTTTAGCTGCTTCAGTATCTACTTTGCGTGATTTACGCACTTCAACCTGAACTTCTTTGCTTTTACCACCCGCTGTTGTACCGCTTACTGTTGTTTTTGTTCTACGTTGTAAACTTAATTTTTTTGGGGCATCCATTTTGATTTCATTATCACTCATTATTCTTTCTCCTTAAGATTTAGCTAAACCAACAAATTTGGCGAGCAGCCATAATCAATTCACCCGCTTTTTCTGCGGTTAATTCTTCAATATCAGCTAAATCATCAACGCCTTGTTCAGCAAGATCTTCAAGGGTAGTAATTTGTTTTTCGGCTAAACGGAATGCAATATGGCGATCCATTCCTTCTAGATTTAATAATTTATCTTCAATATCTGCTTGTTTTAGTGCTTCTTCTTCTGCTAATGCTTTTGCAGTTAGCACGTTTTTCGCACGAGTTTGAAGTTCTTCTACTAGATCTTCATCTTCTAAGCCATCAATTGCTGTTAATTCATTAACTGGCACATAAGCTAATTCTTCAAGGCTAGTAAACCCTTCATCAATTAAAATATGGGCAAATTCTTCATCAATTTCTAAGCTATTTACAAATAAATCAATAACTTTGTTATCTTCAGCTTGATGTTTTTTCTCTAACTCATCAGTCGTCATCACATTTAACGTCCAACCTGTTAGTTGGTTAGCTAAACGAACGTTTTGACCGTTACGACCAATCGCTTGTGCGAGTGCTGATGCATCGACAGCAAGATCCATTGAGTGATTATCTTCATCAACCACAATTGAACTTACGTCCGCTGGAGCCATTGCATTGATAACAAATTGAGCTGGGTTATCGTCCCAAAGTACAATATCAACACGCTCACCGCCAAGCTCATTACTGATAGCTTGCACACGAGCACCACGCATACCAACACAAGCACCAACTGGGTCAATGCGTTTATCATTACTTTTTACCGCAATTTTGGCACGAGAACCAGGATCACGAGATGCACCTTTAATTTCAATTAGCTCTTCACCAATTTCTGGCACTTCTAATTTGAATAACTCTTGTAACATCACTGGTTTAGCACGCGTTACAAATAGTTGTGGACCTTTTGATTCTGGCTTAATTTGATATAACACACCACGCACACGATCTCCTGGACGGAAGTTTTCACGCGGTAGCATATCTTCACGCACAATAACTGCTTCTGCTTGGTTACCCAAATCTAAGATGATCTGTTCACGACTTACTTTCTTCACTGTTGCAGTAATAATTGAGCCTAATTGTGAACGGAACTGTTCAACCACTTTATTACGCTCTGCTTCACGAATTTTAGTACTAATTACCTGACGAGCAGTTTGCATTGTGATGCGGTCAAACGCAATTGACTCAATCTCATCTTCAATATAATCGCCTAGCTGAATAGCAGGATTTTCAAATTGTGCCGCTTCTAAGGTAATTTCTTTAGTCTGATGATTAACTTTTTCAACCACTAACCAGCGGCGGAAAGTTGTAAATTCACCTGTTTTACGGTTGATAACAACACGCACATCAATATCAATACCGTTACCTGATTTGCGGTCTTCTCTTTCTGCAGCGGCTTTCTTTTTAGTTGAGATCGCTAATGCTGTTTCAAGTGCTTCAAAAATTGCATCTTTTGGTAATAATTTCTCATTTGATACCGCTTCTGCGGCTAATAAAATCTCTTTACTCATTCTGTCTGACTTCCTTAGAAATTAAATACGGGAATTAAATTTGCTTTTTGAATATTACCAAAAGCAAAACTTTGTAAATTGTTTTCGAGTTTTAAGCTCTCATCAAGTTTTAATGTAATTAAATCACCTTCAACTGAAAGAATCTCACCTTGCCATTTACGGCGATCAAACATTGGAATACGCAAATGAATAACCACTTCACGTCCAACAAAGCGTTGATAGTGTTCCAAGGTAAATAATGGGCGATCCAAACCTGGTGATGACACTTCAAGGTTATATTTATCTGCAATTGGGTCTTCGACATCAAAAATTGCACTCACTTGACGACTCACATCACTACAATCATCAATAGTTACGCCACCTTCTTTGTCAATATATAAGCGAACTGTCAAAAAACGCCCTGCTCGTTGGCATTCAATACCAACAAGCTCAAAACCCATTGCATCAATAGAATCTTGAACAAGCTCTTGTAATTTCTGCTCTAATGTTGCCAAATTTTCTCTCCTTATTTAATTTCCCTTTCCTTTGATACAACGTGAAATTATAGGTAAAGGGTCAGTGTTATTTTTTTAACAGATATAAAAAAAGAGCTATAAAAGCCCTCTTAACACAACTAAAGCTGACTGTTAGCCACAAAAAAGCCCCAAACAACAGTTGAGGCTTCAAGCGGTTTGTTTTATTTCATTTTTTGCAAATCACAATTTTTAAATAAAACAAAACTCATTGTTATCAACATAACAATGAGCCTTAAAACTGGTTGCGGGGGCTGGATTTGAACCAACGACCTTCGGGTTATGAGCCCGACGAGCTACCAAGCTGCTCCACCCCGCGTCTGATGTGGTGCATTATAGTCAATCACAGAACCTTTGCAAGTGCTTTTTTCATTTTATGAAATAAAAGCGGATTTTATAAACAATTCGCCAATAATATCAACAATAATGCCCCTATTTCGCCTTATACATTTAATAATGTATGTAAATCAGCATCTTTACGATCTAAATAGTGTGAAGATTGAATTTTGCGAATGGTACGAGAACGACCACGAATTAACAACGTTTCTGTTGTAGCTAAATTCCCTTTACGCTGAATACCTTTTAATAAATCACCCGTCGTAATTCCTGTTGCAGAGAACACAATATTATCATCACGCACAAGATCTTCTAATTTCAACACTTCATTGATTGGCACATTCAAGGCTTCGCAACGTGAAATTTCTTTCTCTGCATAAGCAAAGTTTTCTAATGAATTACCTTTGACTTGGTTGCGTGGAATCAGTCTCGCCTGCATATCGCCTCCTAAAGCACGAACAGCAGCTGCTGCAACAACACCTTCAGGTGCACCACCAATACCGTATAGCAAGTCTAAATCACTTTCAGGTAAACAGCATTGCACCGCTGCAGCCACATCACCATCAGGAATTGCCATTACCCGCACGCCTAGCTGTTGCATTTCCGCAATGACTTTACTATGGCGAGGTTTATCTAACACAGCAACAGTTAATTGTGAAAGCAATTTTCCTTTTTTAGATGCTACACGGCGAAGGTTTTGTTCAATCGGTAAATTGAGATCAATCATTCCTTTGGCTTCATTGCCTACTACTAATTTTTCCATATACATATCAGGTGCTTGTAAGAAAGTATCTTTGCCACCAGCAGCTAATACTGATAATGCATTCGCTTGCCCCATTGCCGTCATTCGAGTGCCATCAATAGGATCTACCGCAATCGTTACTACTTCATCTTCAGGGCGAGACAAGCCAATTTTTTCGCCAATATATAACATCGGAGCTTGGTCAATCTCACCTTCTCCAATTACCACTTCACCTCGAATTTCCATCTGATTTAATAACAGACGCATCGCTTTAACTGCAGCATCATCAGCTGCATTTTTATTCCCACGTCCTAACCAAGCAAAGGCAGCTAACGCAGCTGCTTCAGTAACACGCGAAAATTCAATAGAAAGAGATCTTTTCATCTTTAGCTCCTTAAGAGAAACGCTTTAAAAGAATACATATCGGCTATTGCCAACGGTGTAAGAATAGCATATTTCTGCACGAACCTCTTTACAAGCGGTGAGATTTTTAGAAAATTTTACAGATTATCCCATTATCCGCACTCTTGTTATTTAAGTTATTGCTGATAAAGTGTAGAATATTCCGTTATTTTTACCCTAAACGAGAGAAATATGAGCAACGAAGAGATTTTATCCGCAGAACAGCACGATGTTCGTGCCAATTTTATTACCCATATCGTTGATGAAGATTTAGCATCAGGAAAGCATAAAAATGTTCACACTCGCTTTCCACCTGAGCCTAACGGTTATTTGCATATTGGGCACGCTAAATCAATCTGCTTAAACTTTGGTATTGCTGAAGATTACAACGGCTTATGTAACCTACGTTTTGACGACACAAACCCAGTTAAAGAAGATGTGGAATATGTCGAATCTATCAAAGAAGACGTAAAATGGCTTGGTTTTAACTGGGAGGGTGAACCACGCTACGCCTCAGATTATTTTGATCAACTATATGCTTATGCCATTGAACTAATTGAAAAAGGTTTAGCTTACGTTGATGAGCTTTCGCCTGAAGAGATCAGAGAATATCGTGGTACATTAACTGAACCAGGTAAAAACAGCCCTTATAGAGATCGCCCAATCGAAGAAAACTTAGCACTTTTTGAAAAAATGAAAAATGGCGAGTTTGCCGAAGGGAAAGCTTGCTTACGAGCCAAAATTGATATGGCATCTTCTTTTATTGTAATGCGAGACCCTGTAATTTATCGTATTAAATTTGCTAGCCATCACCAAACAGGTGATAAATGGTGCATTTATCCAATGTATGATTTTACACACTGTATTTCAGATGCGATTGAACGTATTACACATTCACTTTGTACCTTAGAATTCCAAGATAACCGCCGTTTATATGACTGGGTTTTAGATAATATTTCGATTGAACGCCCACTACCACATCAATACGAGTTCTCTCGTTTAAACTTAGAAGGTACATTAACCTCTAAACGTAAATTACTCAAATTAGTTACCGATGGTATTGTTGATGGTTGGAATGACCCACGAATGCCAACAATTTCAGGCTTACGTCGTCGTGGTTATACACCAGCATCATTGCGTGAATTTGCTCGCCGTATCGGTGTAACCAAACAAGATAACGTGGTGGAATACAGTGCGTTGGAATCTTGTATTCGTGATGATCTCAATACTAATGCACCACGAGCAATGGCTGTCATTAACCCTGTTAAAGTTGTTATCGAAAACTTTACAGGCGAAGAAACCTTAACCGCTCCAAACCACCCAAATCGTGAAGACTTAGGTGTGCGTGAATTGCCTTTCACTCGTGAACTTTATATTGATGAAGCAGACTTCCGTGAAGAAGCGAATAAACAATATAAACGTTTAGTGCTTGGTAAAGAAGTCCGTTTGCGTAATGCCTATGTAATTAAAGCAGAACGTGTTGAAAAAGATGCAAGCGATAAGATCACCACGATCTTTTGCACCTACGACCCTGAGACATTAGGGAAAAATCCTGCTGATGGACGTAAAGTAAAAGGCGTTATTCACTGGGTTTCTGCAACACAAAATAAACCTGCGGAATTTCGTTTATATGATCGCCTATTCACTGTTGCTAACCCTGGTGCAGAAGATGACATTAACAGTGTGGTAAATCCTAATTCGCTTGTGGTAAAACAAGGTTTTGCTGAACCAAGCCTAGCCAATGCTAAAGCGGAACAAGGTTATCAATTTGAACGTGAAGGCTATTTCTGTTTAGATAGCAAAGATGGCAATGCAGATAATTTAGTCTTTAACTTAACTGTTAGCTTAAAAGAAAGTGTAGCGTTCTAGATCGACTGATTAAAATAGTAAAAGAAAATAAATGCCTTTAGATTAAATCTAGTCTAAAGGCATTTCCATATTAAGAAGCCATTCCAATAAACATTGGTAATAAGAAAGGTATGGCTAAATTGACAATAAAGCCAAAACTAATCGCTAACGGTACAACTTGCATTCCCCCTGATTTTTGAATAATCGGCAAGGTACAATCAAGCGATGTCGCTCCTCCCAATCCAACTGCTGTTGAAGGAAACATTCTCATAAAGAAAGGAATGCTGAATAAGCAGAAAATTTCACGAGAGAGATCATTAAAGAAAGCAATACTGCCGTAAACAGGCCCCCACGCATCATTAACCAACACACTTGATAACGAATACCAACCAAACCCAGAAGCAAAAGCTAATGCTTTGAATAAAGGTAAACCTAATAAATAGGCTGAAATCACCCCTCCAAGCAAACCACTGCCCATAAAGATCAGTGCTGTAAATATTCCACGTTTATTTAAAAATACCTCTTTCAAAGGAATACCACTATTGCGTAGCTGAATACCAACACAAAAAATCATCACAACGAGTACATAAGTACTAGAGTGAAGTGGGAAATCTAATATACCTTTAGTAACAAAGCCGAAAATTCCCCCTGCTAATACGGCTGAACATAATGCCGATGATTCCAAAAGTTGTTTCCAACGTGATGGTAATTCTTCTGCTGTTAAAGCAGTTCGTTTCATTGGATATAATTTATCGAAAAGCATTAAACTTCCGATATTACAACAATGAATAATGGTACTTAGCCCCAAAGCTGTCAGCCCAATTTGGGGAAGTTTAGTTTCTAAATCATCTAATTGCCCTAAAGCAATGCCCATTATCAACAAAATTAAGTAAAGGCTATACATTGTCGTTTTATTGACTACCGCCATTACCTTAGGATTATGAACACGAAAAAGATAGCCTAAAAAAAGTGGCACAAAAGCAATCAATAGCCCATAAATCATTCGTTCCCCCTTTCAATTTTCCTTTTTATTATTAAGGATAAATTTTAACAATAAATTAACGCAATAAAACTGTTTTTATATACAGTTATTTGATATGCTAACAAGCGGTTACTTTCTCTCAATTTTTTGCAAATGAATATATCACGAAAAATTATTCACATTGATATGGACTGTTTTTATGCCTCAATAGAAATGCGTGAAAATCCCACCTTGATCGGCAAAGCCGTCGCCGTTGGTGGAAGTGCAAATCAACGAGGAGTACTCACCACTTGCAATTATGAAGCGAGAAAATTCGGGCTACACAGTGCAATGCCAACTGTTCAAGCATTAAAACTATGTCCGCAATTAGTGCTGTTGCCCGTAAATATGTCTTTATATAAAGAAGTATCTGCCCAAATTCACCAAATTTTTCAACGATATACCTCTATTATAGAGCCACTTTCGCTAGATGAAGCCTATTTAGACGTAACACATTGCCAACATCATTCTGGTTCAGCCACTTGGATTGCTCAAGCAATCCGCCAAGCAATTTGGAATGAATTACAATTAACCGCCTCGGCAGGCATTGCCCCACTAAAATTTCTTGCCAAAATTGCCTCTGACCAAAATAAACCGAACGGACAATTTGTAATTCCCCCAGAGCAAGTTGCTGATTTTATTTCAACACTTCCATTAAAAAAGATCCCTGGTGTAGGTAATGTGACAAATGAAAAACTCAAACAGCTAGGATTTCACACCTGTGCAGATATTCAGAAATCAGAAAAACACTTTATTTTCCAACAATTTGGTAAATTTGGACAGCGTTTGTGGGATTTTAGCCACGGCATTGATGAACGAGAAATTGAAGTCAATCGCCCACGCAAATCACTTGCTGTTGAAAATACCCTACTACAAGATATTTCCGATTTAAACAGTGCAAAAATGATTGTCTGCGAACAATTTAATAAACTTGTCTTTCGCATTCAGAGAAACTGGGCTGACATACCTTTATCCGAATTTAAAAAATTAGGTATCAAACTTAAATTTGATGATTTCAGTCAAACAACTTTGGAAAGAACAATGGATAACTTTACTCAAGAGAATTTCTTATATTTACTTGAACAGATCTGGCAACGAAGAAATGGACGAAAAATCCGCTTAATCGGCATAAACGCTCACTTTCCAAACAAAAAAGTAACAACACAGTTAAACTTATGGGAATAATTGTTGCCGAAACCTTGAATTTTGCTAAATTATCGCCATTTACAAGCGGTCTTTTTTACTTAACTTTTTACAACTTGGAGAATTATCTACTATGATGAGAATTGCACTCTTTCTTGCAACAAACTTTGCCGTAATGATTGTATTAGGCATTATCTTAAGCGTAACGGGCATTGCGGGTAACAGTACTGGCGGCATCTTAATTATGTCAGTGCTTTTTGGTTTTGCAGGTTCATTGATCTCATTATTTTTATCAAAAACAATGGCTTTACGTTCTGTTGGTGCAGAAATTATTACTGAGCCACGCAATAATGCAGAACGTTGGTTAGTTGAAACCGTTAAACGTCAATCACAACAAGCAGGTATTCCAATGCCTGATGTCGCCATTTACCACTCGGCTGATGTGAATGCTTTTGCAACAGGTGCAACAAAAAGTAACTCTCTTGTTGCAGTAAGTACAGGCTTATTAAATTCAATGACCCAAGATGAAGCGGAAGCCGTTGTTGCACACGAAGTTGCTCATATTGCAAATGGCGATATGGTTACGATGACTTTATTACAAGGTGTACTGAATACCTTTGTTATTTTCTTATCTCGAATGATTGCAACCGCTGTATCAAGCACTCGTAACGACAATGGTGAAGAAAGCCAAAGCACTGGGATTTATTTCCTAGTATCAATGGTGTTAGAAATTCTCTTTGGTGTATTAGCAACCATTATTGCGATGTGGTTCTCTCGTTATCGTGAATTCCGAGCAGATGCAGGCTCAGCAAGCCTTGTGGGGAAAGAAAAAATGATTGCTGCCTTACAACGTTTACAAAAACTACACGAGCCTGAAGAGTTACCCGGTTCATTAAACGCATTTATGATCAACGGTAAACGCAAAGAACTCTTTATGAGCCACCCACCACTTGAAAAACGCATTGAAGCATTAAGAAATTTATAAATTTCTATTAACACAGCAATAAAAAAGGACGCCATAGTGATCTGATCAATATGGCGTCCTTACTTATAAATGGAGAGTCTAAATTTCCCTATATTATTTAATAAGCTCTAAACCATTCATATATGGACGTAACACTTCAGGTACAGTAATTGAACCATCTTCATTTTGATAGTTTTCTAATACGGCAACCAAAGTACGACCAACCGCTAATCCCGAACCATTTAATGTATGCACTAAACGAGTTTTCTTATCGCCTTTTGCTTTGCAACGAGCAGACATTCTACGAGCTTGGAAATCCCACATATTTGAGCAAGAAGAAATTTCACGATAGGTATTTTGTGCAGGTAACCAAACTTCTAAATCGTAAGTTTTAGTTGCACCGAATCCCATATCGCCTGAGCAAAGTAATACTTTACGATAAGGTAAACCTAAAAGTTGTAATACTTTTTCTGCGTGTCCTGTTAATTCTTCGAGTGCTTCCATTGATTTTTCTGGTGCAACAATTTGTACCATCTCAACTTTATCAAACTGGTGCATACGAATGAGACCACGCGTATCACGCCCGTAAGATCCAGCTTCTGAACGGAAACAAGGAGTATGTGCAGTAAATTTTAAAGGTAGGATTTCTTCTTCTAAAATTTCATCACGCACTAAGTTGGTAACTGGGACTTCTGCGGTTGGAATTAACGCATAAGCTTTTTGCACTGCATTTGGATCTTGCCCTTCCAATGGCTTTGTATGGAAAAGATCTTCCCCAAATTTAGGAAGCTGACCTGTTCCATAGAGAGTATCGTGATTAACTAAATAAGGCACATAAGTTTCAATATAACCGTGCTGTTCTGTATGTAAATCAAGCATAAATTGTGCTAATGCACGATGTAAACGTGCGAGCTTATCTTTCATCACCACAAAACGTGTACCGGTTAATTTAACACCTGCTGGGAAGTCTAACCCTGCTAAATTTTCACCTAAGGTAACGTGATCTTTTACTTCAAAATCAAATTGACGTGGTGTTCCCCAACGAGACACTTCCACATTTTCACTATCATCTTTCCCAACTGGTACTTCTTCTGCGGGTAAATTCGGCACAGAAAGGAGTAAATCACGAATTTCGCCTTGTACTTTATCTAATTCTACTTTCGCTAAATCTAACTCATTCCCCATAGAATCAACTTCAGCTAACAAAGCGGAAATATCTTCACCACGAGCTTTTGCTGCACCAATGTTTTTCGAGCGAGCATTACGTTCAGCCTGTAATGTTTCTGTTTTAACTTGCAGAGCTTTACGCTGTTCTTCCAAAGCGGTTACTTTTGCTGTATCAAGCTCAAATTTACGTTTTGTTTTGAGTATTTGAGCCACTTCCGCTAAATTTGTACGCAGTAAATTTTGATCAATCATTTTTTATCCTTATTTTTATTTGCAAATTTTTAGAATAATCCAACCGCTTAATAGCGATTAGCGTTTTTCATAATACGCTGTTTAGCAACTTGCCATTCTCTATCTTTAATATCATCACGCTTATCGTGAAGTTTTTTACCTTTTGCCAAACCAATTTTGACTTTCGCCCACGCATTCTTCCAATACATCGAAAGGGCAACAACCGTAAAGCCATCTCGATTTACTTTACCGAATAGAGAGTCTAACTCTCGCTTATTTAATAATAATTTTCGTGTGCGGGTAGGATCGGCAACAATATGCGTAGAAGCCACATTTAATGGGGTAATCATTGCCCCAAACAGATAGGCTTCACCGTTGCGGAAAATCACATAGCTGTCGCCAATATTCGCTTTTCCTGCTCGCAATGCTTTAACTTCCCACCCTTGCAGTTCTAAGCCCGCTTCAATTTCATCTTCAATAAAATATTCGTGGCGAGCTCGTTTATTTAACGCAATAGTATTGGATGCAACTTTTGGTTTTTTACTCATAATCCATCTTTATTAACAAAAAATTGGTGGGATTGTACCCTAAATATAAGAAAGTTTGAACGGACAAGCGGTTTGTTTTGCAGAATAATTTGCAAAAATAAACCCACCATTATAGGGAATCCTAAAATAGTGGGTCTATTAGAGAGTCTAAAATACCTAGTATTTAACTAGAGACTTTAATTCCATTTAATTAGAATTTAAAGCCTACACTTGCACCACCTGTGTAATCACCTCGATTATTAGCACTTCCCGTTACCTTAATAATGATCTTACCATTATCGGAAACTTTAGAATATCCGACAGCTAAAGCTGATGCTCCACGGTAAGTTCCGCCCCCGACGGCAAGTATACTTTCACTTGGGTTAAAGGCTTGAACTAATGATGCTGAAGCAACGGCACCAGCTATACCACTGCGTAAACGGTTATCAACCTTACCTAATTCGGCTTTAAGCTGACCATAGTTTACAGCATCTCCTGCATTTATTGCTTGACCAACATTTTGGATACGGTTACCACCCATATCTACTTTGCCATTAGGATTAACTTTCAAACTGTTAAAGGTCGGCGCCATTGTGGTTGCTATATCTAATGTTCTACCATTTTGGTTTACAACAATGTTCTGACCAGCATTAACTCTAACAGTCTCTCCCATTCCAACCTTAGCAGGTGCAGATTGATTAGACACTCCATTTGATCCTTCAACAGTACCAGATGTTAAGTTCCATCCTTTATCAACAACACTGTGTAGTGAATATAATTGACTACCATTAATCGCATCAGTACTTGTTTCACTGACTAAACCTGGTGCAACATTTTGGATACGGCGAGTCTCCATTGTGCCATCTTGAGCGACATTCCCCACACTCACTACACCTTTCACTTGGCTTGCTTCCCCACCAGCATATTGGTAAGTTTCACCACCAATCGTTTGAGAAGTGTGTGCTGAATTACCTTTCGTAGTTTCACCTTCTGCAACATAGCCAGATTGCGTACCTAAGAATACAGAGTTACTTTCTGTTTTTGTAACATTATTTCCTAATACGAAAACGTCACTCTGCCCCTGTACAATTCGGTTATCGTTACCTACGCTGTAAGATTTATCTGCATCAATAATGCTTGGGTCACCAAATGCACCAGAATTATTACCATTAACGATATTTCCAGTACCAATACTAATACTATCCGTTCCTGTTACTGTTGAATCATAACCAAAGGCAATCGCTCTTTCACCTGATGCTGTCGCTTTATAACCTACCGCCGTCGCATAAGCACCGCTGGCACTAGAATCTTCATTATTTTCAGATTGATCTGCTGGTCTCTCAGCTTTAGCTGTACCATCATTCGTATGGAAGAACTTAATCCCTTGTGTATTCATATGGTTGATAGCCGTAATAACCGAGTTGGTGACGTGTTCTTTCTGATCTTGAACATTATAGGTCACTAATAGCGGTTTACCATTTTCATCAACTACCACATTTTCGTGTTTAAGCTCTGTTTTTGAGCCATCAGGGTTGGTAATTGTCGTTGTATAGCTAGGCGTAACATTTGGAGCACCTTGTCCGCCTGTTAAAGCGAAAATTTGTGCACCATTTACTGCATCAGTACTATTTGGTGAAATATCACCATTTGCGACATTAGAGATCTTATTACCGCCCATATCCACCTTTGTACCTTCTTTAACAGCGAAGGTGTTACCCTTACCACCGACATTAGTATCTCCCAGAGTGGTTGAGCCACTTACATTCAAGTCACCACCAATATTCGCACCTTCTGTTGTGCTTAGACTGGTGAAGCTTGGTGTATCCGACATAGTAATTTTGATCTTACCACCTTCATTTGTGGTACTGACGTTTTTACCATCACCAATAATGTCAAGCTGTTCGCCTAGGTTTTTATGGATCACTTCTCCATTTTCACCTTTAAACTTCAAGCCTTTTTCTGTTAGTTCAGTTTTGGCTTTATCAAGCTGATCAACATTTACCGCATCTTTACCATCAACACCTTCAGCTAAACCTGTGATTTTGTTATCACTCATCACCAGGTCGCCACCTTTAATGGTTGCACCTTTTTCAGCAGTTACGCTATCTTTGAATGTCGCTGGACCAGCCACATCTAGCTTGCCGCCAATATTCGCACCCTCTGTTGTTGTGAGGTTAGTGAAGGTTGGGGTTTGAGAAGTCGCAACTGTAACGTTTTGTCCTTCACGAGTGATAACTATATTGTCACCCTGTTTAAATGTCACTACTTCATCAGGATTCACTTTTTCAGCGGCTGTATCTTCTTCATCGTTAATTTTCAGTTTCCAGCCAGATTCTTTCAACTGATTAACATTTACTGCATCGTTATCTGCTACTCCTGCTGCAACATTACTCACGACATTGCCCCCCATATCGACGCTTGTTTTGCCAGCAATAGCAAAAGTCTTACCCTCTCCGCCAATAGTGGTGTTGCCTGTAACAGTCAAATCATTAAGATTTGCTTTACCTGTTGATGTTACATTGGTTGTATTAACGTCTGTAGCATTTACTGTTGTCGCATTTACTGTTGTCGCATCCACGTTTGTAAAGGTTACATTTTCAGTAGTTGAAACAGTAATATTCGCACCATTTTGTACCAGCTTGATGTTTTTACCTGCAATATGAGTTACTTTATCACCAGGGGCAACTTTGGTATCGCTAGCACTTTCAGCTTCTCCACCTTCCACTTTAGCAATGGTAACATTCCAGCCTTTTTCAGCGATTTCTTTAACTTTATCTAGCTGTTCAACATTAACCGCATCGGTTTTGTCTGTACCTGCTTTTAGACCTGTGATTTTATTATCGCTCATCACTAGGTCGCCACCTTTAATGGTTGCACCTTTTTCAGCAGTTACGCTATCTTTGAATGTCGCTGGACCAGCCACATCTAGCTTGCCACCAATATTCGCACCTTCTTTTGTAGTGAGATTAGTGAAGGTTGGGGTTTGAGATGTCGCAACTGTAACTTTCTTGCCGTCACGACTAATGACAATATTGTCGCCTTGCTCAAAAGTCACGACTTCGTCGTTATTCACTTTTTCAGCTGCTGCATCTTCTTCATCATTAATTTTTAGTTTCCAACCCAAATTATTAACGGCTTCATTCAGCTGTGCTACATTTACAGCGTCTTCGTCATCTGTACCTGCTTTTAGACCTGTGATTTTATTATCACTCATCTCAAGGTTACCACCACTGATGGTTGCACCTTTTTCCGCAGTTAATTTATCTTTAACTGTAGCCGTACCATTTAGCGTAGTAGGACCATTTACTGTTGCTGAAGTAGCTGTTAATTCACCTGCGTTGGTTTTGTCTGCCGTCACTTCGCTAAAGTTTACTTTGTCAGTGGTTGAAACGGTAATATTCGCACCATTTTGTACCAACTTAATGTTTTTACCTGCAATATGAGTTACTTTATCACCAGGGGCAACTTTGGTATCGCTAGCACTTTCAGCTTCTCCACCTTCCACTTTATCAATGGTAACATTCCAGCCTTTTTCAGCGATTTCTTTAACTTTATCTAGCTGTTCAACATTAACCGCATCAGTTTTGTCTGTACCTGCTTTTAGACCTGTGATTTTGTTATCGCTCATCACTAGGTCGCCACCTTTAATGGTTGCACCTTTTTCAGCAGTCACATTATCTTTGAATGTCGCTGGACCAGCCACATCTAGCTTGCCACCAATATTCGCACCTTCGGTGGTCGTGAGGTTAGTGAAAGTTGGAGTATCAGAGATAGAAATCTCAATTTTCCCATCCGTATTTGTAGTGTTGATGTTGTTACCTTTGCCAACAATCTCAAGTGTTTCGCCTAAGTTTTTGTGGATTTCATCACCTGTTTCACCTTTAAACTTCAAGCCTTTTTCTGTTAGTTCAGTTTTGGCTTTACCAAGCTGCTCAACATTTACCGCATCTTTACCATCAACACCTTCAGCTAAACCTGTAATTTTATTATCACTCATCTCAAGGTTACCACCACTGATGGTTGCACCTTTTTCAGCAGTTAATTTATCTTTAACTGTAGCCGTACCATTTAGCGTAGTAGGACCATTTACTGTTGCTGAAGTAGCTGTTAATTCACCTGCGTTGGTTTTGCCTGCCGTCACTTCGCTGAAGTTTACTTTGTCAGTGGTTGAAACGGTAATATTCGCACCATTTTGTACCAGCTTGATGTTTTTACCTGCAATATGAGTCACTTTATCACCAGGGGCAACTTTGGTATCGCTGGCACTTTCAGCTTCTCCACCTTCCACTTTAGCAATGGTAACATTCCAGCCTTTTTCAGCAATTTCTTTAACTTTATCTAGCTGTTCAACATTAACCGCATCGGTTTTGTCTGTACCTGCTTTTAGACCTGTGATTTTGCCATCATTCATAGCCAAACCACCTTGCACGCTTACTCCACCGTTTAGGTTAGTTGGACCTGTTGCAGTTAAGCTACCAGTTTTCACACTGGTAAACTCTACTTCGTCTGCAGTTTTGATGGTAATCTCTGAGCCAGCACGAGTAACATTAATATTTGTACCTTCTTTGATAGTCACGCTATCACCGTTGGTGATGGCCTCACCGCTTGTTTCAGAATTGGCTTTTAGCGTAAAACCTGCATTGTTAATTGCGTTGACAACATCTGCAGCTTTGGCCAATCCTTGTGTTCCTGTTGGAGCCGTGATTTGGGTAGCTTCCGTTGAAGTAATGTCTTGAGTCACTACATTAAATTTCACTGTCGCATCACTTGCACCACTTACATTTGCTTTTGTAAAGTTGCCATCGGCGAAAGTTACTTTATTATTGTTATCAATACGAGATTTGGCTGCAGTATTTTCATAAATATTAAAACCAACATTTTCCATTACCGTATACAGTTGGCTACCATTTACTGCATCAGTAGAACTGGAGGTAACACGACCTGCGGCGACGTTTTGAATTTGGCGTAATGCCCCTGATTTACCTACAGAAACCGTTCCTGTTACACCCGTCATTCCTGCTACAGAGAGAGCATTATTGCTCGCATCAGCTTTATTAAAGTTTAACTTACTTACAGTTCCTGCAGTATCAGTCGTAGCACCATTACCCAAAGCAACTGAGTTGGCTGTAGAGGCGTTAGCTCCATTACCAAAAGCTAAAGCATTTGTAGCGGAAGCAGTAGAGCCATTACCCAAAGCAACAGAGTTAGAGCCTGAGGCTTCAGCTTGGTTACCAAGAGTAATTGCATTCGCACCACTTGAATTAGTCGCGTTACCTATAGCAACTGCATTATCTTTAGATGCCGTAGCTCCCTCACCCACAGCCACTGCACGATTGGCACTTGCAGTGGCATTACTACCAAAAGCAGAAGCCCATCTACCTGCTGTTGTATTAGCACCAAAAGCCGAACCTCTTTCAGGAGTCACATTTGAGCCTGCACCAAATGCAACACTATCTTTACCCTTGGCATACGCATCTTTACCGATAGAAATAGCGTTACCACCTCCATCTGTCTTAGCACTTGTACCGATAGCGATAGAATCATTACCCCACGCTACAGAGTCGGTACCTAAGCCTAGAGAACCAGGGGATCTAGATGAAACATTCGTACCAAATGCAAAGGCTCCAGGGTTTGTAGCCTTAGCGCCATACCCTATGGTAATGGTATTTGTGTTATCTGCCACCGCCTCAGGACCAATAGCGATCGATTTTTCATGTTTCGCCTGTGCCCCTTGACCGATAGCAGTAGCGTTATTAGCTGTAGCTTTAGCATTAACACCTACAGCAATTGAATTCAATTGACTCGCAACCGCTCCAGCACCAAAGGCAGATGCGTTTTCTGCTGAGGCTTTGGAACTAACACCAACAGCAGTTGCATTGGTTGCATTAGTAAATGAACTTTTACCGATGGCTATATCACTTGTACCACTTGAATTTGCATTAGTACCAAATACAATAGAGTCTTGACCAGTAGCCTTAGCGCCTTCTCCCTGCATTATAGGATCTGCGGCATAAGCCGTTGGAGACCAAACAGAAGTTAATACGGTGACAGCCAGAGCTGCACCAATAACGGTGGCAGAAGCAGCTTTGCCAGTGTTAGGATAATCTAAGTTCAGTTCAGAAATAGTATTAGTAGAAGATGACTTAGCGTGCCCTTTTGCTAATTCAGAAACAGCAACCCAAGATTGGGTTGAATAATTCCAAATTACTTTAAAAACTTTATTCATAACATACCTATCATTAGTTCATATTAAACAGAAAAAATCGTAGGCATAATAGCTAAAAATATGGCTAGAAACACATTCAATTTTCAAAATTAATTTAATTTAATTTAATTTAATTTAATTTAATTTAATTTAATTTACATTATTTTACAATTTTATTTAATATTTCCTACATATTATTTTTAAAATTTATCACCTAATAAAAACTGCAATACGGCATCCATTCTTAAATGAGGTAATGGCTGATCAAAAGCGACTTGTTTCGGCTCAAACTGATCGAACTCAAAGCGGTTATATTGCCAATAATTTGCATCAGGCAGACGGCTCGGGACACTACCTGGGTAAAGTGTGACTAACTTTTTATCCGAAGAGCGTACTCCACGAATAGCTTTAAACTGCTTGCCCTCTTGAGTAGCAATAACGGCATCAGTGGCTCGAATGGACGCGATTGCTTGATAAGCGGTTTCTATCCCTTCAAAATTTGCAAAATGTCCACCTTCTTGCACTAATTGACGCATTAGGCTTTCTAAATTCGGAATTTGATCGGTCGTGATGTGATCAGCTTTGGTTGCGACAAATAACAGTTTGTCGATATTTGATGAAAATAAACGACTAAAGAGCGAGCGGTTGCCATAATGGAAATGCTTAAATAACTGCTGTAAGCCGATTTTCATTTCTAAAAAGGCTTGTTGGCTATGATTAAGCGGCGTTAAACAATCGGCTAAGATAACTTGGCGATCAAATTGAGAAAAATAATCTTCATAAAACGGTTTCACTATTTTTTGCTGATAGTGTTGATATCGCTTTTCAAGCGTATGGTAAATGCTATTTTTCGGGCTTTGTGCTAATTGTTGCCACGCTTGTTCACTTAAATCCAGTAAAGGAAAAAACTGAAATACAGGCGCTCCCCGCTCACTATGTGGTAGTACAAATCGCCCCGGTTGAATATATTGCATACCAACTTCTTTACATTTTAGTAGGTAAGCAGTGTAATCTTCGCTCAAATCTGCAAGTTGGTTTTCATCTGCTTTTGCACTTAAATCTAGCTGTTTAACTTGCGATAGCCACGTTTGTGCTAATTCTGCCCGTTCACCTTTATGGACTAATTGTTGAGCTTGCGACCACTCTTTGAATGTTTGTGATAATAGAGGTAAATCTAACAGCCATTCCCCAGGGTAATCAAAAATATCAAGATACAACGTACCAGTTTCTTTGATATGGCGTAATAAACTATCTCGGCGTTGATAACGAAGTGCCAAACGAATTTCACTAATTCCTGTTGTGGAGGCAGACCACATAGGCGGTTCATTTTCAAAGCCTTGACGATTGCGGTCATATTCAAAACGGGGAATAGTCAAATCATGCTGTTCTACACGTTTAACCGATAAAATCTGTCCGTTTTTTGCGGGAGCAAATAAATTAAGATGAGTATTATCGTGCATATTGATATGCAATAGTTGATCGACAAAGCTAGTGATAAACGCTGTTTTTCCGCTACGGCTTAATCCTGTAACGGCAAGGCGTAAATGGTTATCTAAACCACGTTGGACAAATTTATGAAGTTGCTGTTGAATTTGGTTAAACATTTTATATACTCAATGACACTAAAAATGGGTTTATCTTCGATTATCTTTACTCTTACGAGTAGAACTGGCGTTAAAATATAACAAAATACGCTCTTAAAAGAAAATTTACCGCAATTAAGGTTGAATATGGAAAACGAAATTGAAATAAAAATAATGTTACTCCCTGAAAATATTCCGATGGTTTATCAATGGCTAAATCAGCAAAATATCCTTTGCCACGAAACAGAAGAACTGGCAAATTGCTATTACGATACGCCCGAACTCTACTTTGCTAAAGCAAAAATGGGGCTTAGGGTACGAAGTAAAAATAATCAACACGAAATTACCTTAAAAACCAAAGGGGAAATTATGGGGGGATTACATATTCGCCCTGAATATAATTTAGCGTTAGAAAATAACTTTCCTGACTTAAAGCGGTTGGTTTCTCATTATAATTTGCAATTTAGTGATATTGATCTGTTGCAACAAGGCTTAAAAGCGACTTTTAGTACCGATTTTCAGCGAGAAAAATGGGTTGTTGCTTTTAATCAATCAGAAATTGAGATCGCACTTGATCGAGGCTTAATTAAAAATAGTCAGGGAGAAGAGCAAATCTGTGAGTTAGAATTTGAGCTTAAACAAGGAAATTTAGCTGATATTTTGGCATTGCTACAACAAATGCCGAGAAAAAATGGAATGTGGTTCAGTAGTTTAAGTAAAGCTCAGCGTGGTTATTTAGTCGGCAATCCAGAGAAAATTGCTAAAGAAATAGATAAACTGACCGCTTGTTCTGCCGAAAATCATACCGAAATCGAAAAATACCAACTTTCTCAACAATTAGCGGATTTTATTCGTTTAACAGGTGAAGATAAGTTGCTTTCTAATTATCAGCAAGTAACGGGCGAAGAGATTTTATCTGTGGATTATTTTATTAGCCAAGATTATTTAGAAAAGAGTATTCAGGCTTTGGCTGTTTTGGGTTAGCTGTAATGGATAGAACGGTGGGCTAAAGCCCACCTTAGATTATTGACAAAGT
>NZ_LEKM01000132.1 GCF_009761375.1 Ursidibacter arcticus
CTTTGCTAAAGAGGGGGACTTGTTCTAGCGAAAATTTAATATCGAATTTCTTCAATACGATTTTTAATTTTTCAGATGAAAGAATAAGTCTCTTCAACCTAATTCCCCTCTTTAGAAAAGAGGGGTTAGGGGAGATTTGGTTACAAGATTTTTTCAAATCAGACTGCTTGTTTATCCTTTCTTTGTCCAAAATCTCTCTATGTTTTATTCCCCTCTTTAGCAAAGAGGGGTTAGGGGAGATTTGGCTACAAGATTTTTTCAAATCAGACTGCTTGTTTATCCTTGCTTTGCTCAAAATCTCTCTATATTTTATCCCCCTCTTTAGCAAAGAGGGGCTAGGGGAGATTTGGTTACAAAATTTTCTTAAAATCAGACCGCTTGCATTCATACAAGCGGTCTCTTTTTATATTAAATTTCCAATAACAAGCGAGTTGGATCTTCAAGCAAATCTTTAATTGCCACTAAGAAGCCAACAGACTCACGACCGTCAATTAAACGATGGTCGTAGCTGAGTGCCAAATACATCATCGGGCGGATTACCACCTGACCATCAACAGCCACTGGGCGATCTTTAATGGCGTGCATACCTAAAATAGCACTTTGTGGCGGGTTGATGATTGGTGTGGACATCAATGAGCCAAATACACCACCATTGGTAATAGTAAAGTTACCGCCTGTTAAATCTTCAACGGTTAATTTACCATCACGACCTTTTTCCGCTAACGCTTTGATCTGTTTCTCAATTTCAGCCATTGAAAGTTTATCGCAATCACGCAGAACTGGTGTGACTAAACCACGCGGAGTAGAAACCGCAATGCTGACATCAAAATAGTTATGGTAAACCACATCATCGCCATCAATAGAAGCATTCACTTCTGGATAACGTTTTAATGCCTCAACAACCGCTTTAATGTAGAACGACATAAAGCCTAAACGTACACCGTGTTGTTTTTCAAACTTATCACCATATTGCTTACGCAAGCTCATAATCGGCTGCATATCCACTTCATTAAATGTGGTTAGCATTGCGGTAGTATTTTTCGCTTCAAGTAAGCGTTCAGCAATGCGTTTGCGTAAGCGGGTCATTGGCACACGTTTTTCGCTACGAGCAGAGTAGGCAACGGTACTAATCGTATTTTCAGCTTTCTCTGCCACTTTCGCCATATTGGCTTTAGCACGTTTTGCTACCACAGCTTCAATATCTTCACGAGTAATACGTCCACCAACGCCCGTGCCTTTTACTTCACTGGCATCTAAACCGTGTTCAGCTAATAAACGGCGAACTGCAGGGCCTTGAGAGTCTGCATCACTGTGATCGTTTTCTACCGCAGACGATTTTCTATCTGCTGGTGTTGGCTCATTTTGAGCAAGGGTTGCACTGCTAACATCACCAGCTTGAAGTGCTGAAAGTACACCAAGCACTTGCTTGCTGATAACCGTAGCACCAGTGTCTTGCTGAATTTCAGTAATAACGCCATCACTCGTTGCAGGCACTTCAAGCACCACTTTATCCGTTTCAATTTCAACGATAACTTCATCACGTTTTACGCTATCGCCCACTTTTTTATGCCAAGTTGCAACAGTTGCATCGGCAACAGATTCAGGAAGATCAGGAACAAGAATTTCGATAGTCATAGTTTATTTCCTTTTAGTTCTATATAAGAGCGTATCGCATACGCCCATTTAAAATTTGCAAAAATCTAGCCAAAAACGACCGCTTGCTAAGGCGTATCACACGCCCGAGCAAACGATTTAAACTAGAGCGTTAATGCATCACTTACCAACTGTTTCTGCTGTTTGGTATGGAGCGACATATAACCCACCGCAGGGGAGGCTGATGCTGGTCTGCCAGCGTATTTCAATTTCGCATTCTCTGGGATAGAGGCTTCAAAATTGTGTTTACTACAATACCAAGCCCCTTGGTTTTGTGGCTCTTCTTGACACCAAACATAATCCGTAACGTGTGCATATTGTTCTAATACTTTTCTGACTTCATCGTGTGGATAAGGATAAAGTTGCTCAATACGAATAATCGCCACATCTGTTTGATTATTTGCACGACGTTGCTCAAGAAGATCGTAATATACTTTACCAGAGCAAAGCACCACACGTTTTACCCCTTTTGGATCAAGCTCATCAATTTCACCGATGACATTTTTAAATTCACCATTGATCAACTCATCAAGCGTAGAAACTGCAAGCGGGTGGCGAAGTAACGATTTTGGCGAAATTGCCACTAACGGACGGCGAACTTTACGAATTGCTTGACGGCGTAGCATATGGTAAACCTGTGCAGGAGTTGAAGGTATGCAAACTTGCATATTTTGTTCTGCACAAAGCTGTAAATAGCGTTCTAAACGAGCTGATGAGTGTTCAGGGCCTTGTCCTTCATAACCGTGTGGTAATAACATCACTAAACCACACATTCTGCCCCATTTTTGTTCGCCAGAGCTGATAAATTGGTCAATAACAATTTGAGCACCGTTAGCAAAATCACCAAATTGTGCTTCCCAAATGGTTAGTGTTTTCGGATCAGTTGTTGCATAGCCATATTCAAAGGCTAATACCGCTTCTTCAGAAAGGACAGAATCCCATACTTCAAAGCGACCTTGATTGGCGTGTAGTTGTGTTAATGGTACATAGCCTGTTCCATCATTCTGATTATGGATCACAGCGTGGCGGTGGAAGAAAGTTCCTCGTCCTGCATCTTCACCAGATAAACGAACGTGAATACCATCATCTAATAAAGTAGCGTATGCCATTGTTTCAGCCATACCCCAATCTAATAGTTTCTCGCCCTTATACATTTCTCGGCGATCATTATAAATTTTCTCAACACGAGAATGCGGTTTTACACTTTCAGGATACTCGCATACACGTTTAGCAATGGTTAAGAAACGCTCTTGTGGGAATTTGCTTTCATAAGGCTCTGTCCACTCATAATTGAGATATTGTAGCCAATCCATTTTAGCGGTATCCATCTCACGCCATTCAGGCACGACACGATCACCATTATCTAACGCATCACGATAGAGATTCATCATCTCAATCTCTTCATCGCCTGTTAAAATGCCTTCAGCAATTAAACGATCTGCATATACTTTGCGTGGAGTTGGGTGTTTTTTGATAATGCTGTACATCATCGGCTGAGTCGCTAACGGCTCATCGGCTTCGTTATGCCCGTGACGGCGATAAGAAATCAAATCAATAAAAATATCACGTTTGAATAAGCAACGATATTCCACTGCCATTCTTGCCGCGAAAGCCACCGCTTCAGGGTCATCGCCATTAACGTGAATGATTGGTGCTTGGATCATCTTCGCAATATCGGTACAGTACTCAGTCGAACGGGTATCATTCGGGTTAGAAGTAGTAAAACCAATTTGGTTGTTAATCACAATACGAATAGTACCGCCTACTTTATAGCCACGAGCATTTGACATATTTAAGGTTTCTTGCACCACACCTTGCCCTGCCACAGCGGAGTCACCGTGAACGGTAATAGCTAGTACTTTATTATGCTCTTTATCATAAATACGATTTTGTCTTGCTCGAACTGAGCCGATAACCACAGGGCTAACAATTTCTAAGTGAGAAGGGTTGAAAGCGAGAGCTAAGTGAACTTGCTTATCATCGACAGCAAAATCAGAAGAGAAACCTTGGTGATATTTCACATCACCGGTACGGTTTACATCGGCGTGTTTACCTGCAAATTCATCAAATAATTCCGCAGGTTTTTTACCGAGTACGTTTACCAGCATATTTAAACGCCCACGGTGTGCCATACCCATTACCACATCGCTCATACCTTGGCGACCAGCGTGACGGATAATCTCTTTCATCATTGGAATAAAAGCATCACTTCCTTCTAATGAGAAACGTTTTGCCCCTGGGAATTTAGCCCCTAAATAACGCTCCAAACCATCCGCTGCGGTTAATTCTTGTAATAAATTGATTTTTTCTTCTTTTGTGAAAAGCGGTTTATTTAACACACTTTCCATTTTAGCTTGTAGCCAGTTTTTCTGCTCCATATCTTGAATATGCATAAATTCAAGACCAATACTGCCACAATAGGTTTCTTTTAAGGCTTCGGATAACTCTCTGAGTGTAATGGTTTCTTTATTGTAAACATAACGACCCACAGTAAAGGTTTCATCAAGATCTTTCTCGCTAAAACCGTGGTGACGATAGTCTAATTCAGGAACTTGAGACGTTTTCCAACGGTAATAATTGAGTGGGTCGAGTTTCGCTTCGAGATGACCACGAAAACGATAAGCGTTAATAAATTGTAAAATTTTGACCAATTTTGCACTGGCTTCAGGGTCAATGACGGTTACCGCTTCAGTTCGATTTTCACGGGCTAAACGGCGGAAATAATCTTTTACCGTAGAATGTGGTTGTTCTACCGCAGTAGTTTTCGGGAGTTGAGCGAAAATTGCTTGCCAACTTTCATCAACACTTTCAGGATCATCAAGATACTGTTCATAGATTTCTTCAACATAAGATTGATTAGCTCCACCAAATGCGGTTGAAGCTATCCAGTCATCAAAGTTTTTATGTTGCATACATACCTAACCTTATTGAGTTGTGTTTATTGATTATTGCTCTCGCCATTATAGCGAGTAATGCCAAAAAAAGTGGTAAAACCTTGATATAACTGCCTATTTATAAAGCAGTAGTTATTTGGAGCGTATTATGCCCTAAAACTAATCAAAAAACTGTGATGTAAGTCTTATTTTCACAAATTTGTAACATTAATATTGAGGTAGTAATAGTCATTGTAAGTTGGTTTGTAAATCTGTGTCAGTATTTTGTGTTTATTTACTTTGTAATTAACATTTTTTCATTCAATGATTATATTTTTATTTTGGTTTAAGTTATTGATTTTTTTATTTTTTTTTTTTTTTTTTACGCTTTTTTAATCGGTTGTTTTTTTTGTTTTTAGCTTATAGGATGAGTTATAGAACATTTCCTTTTATGTTGATTTGTAAGTTTTTACAAGTTTTGTAATTGTTAATGTCTATGTGATTTCTAATAACTTTATTAGCGATTTTTATTAACAATATCAATGTTATTTATGGGTATGCTATGAATAAAATTTTTAAAATTATTTGGGACTACGCTTCTCAAAATTGGGTTGTTGTGTCAGAGCTAAGTAAATCTAAAGGAAAAAGCAAGGCTTCTAGTTTAGGTAAGACCAAAGCAAGCTGGAGTATTGGGGTAGCAAGTAGAAGTCTTGTCATTCCATTTTTGCTTTCTGTGGTTTCTGCTGAGGTAGCAGCGATTACTTGTAGTACTCCAACTGGTCAAACAAATGTGCCTGTTTCTAATCAAAATAAAGATAACAGCAACGTCGTCTGTGGTGTAAATGCTTGGGTAAACAGCCCAAGAAACGTGGTGATTGGTTCAGATAGCTGGATCAGTGGTTTAAATAATGGCTCTGGCAATCAAACCCAAAATGCGGTAGCGATTGGCTATGGTGTTCAGTTAAGAGGTGGTAATCAAGATAACTACAACTACGCCACAGCGGTCGGTTCGACTTCTTATGCTTATCAAGGTTCAAGTGCTTTTGGTTTTGATGCTCGTGCGGAATCTACAGAGGCGACAGCGGTAGGACGAGGCAGCCGTGCACTTTCTAGTTTGTCTATTGCAATGGGGCGAGATGCTACGTCAGGTGATCCCAGCTGGACTGGCACGCCTGCATCTAATCCACATACTTCCGCCATTGCTATCGGTTATAAAGCTCAAGCAGTAAAAGGCTCTTCTGTGGCATTAGGTGCGAACACAAAAGCAGATACAAATATATTTAACACCGCATTGGGTTCAGGAGCCCACGCAAGCGGTGCGACTTCTTTGGCGATTAACTATAATGCTAGCTCAAAAGGGAATTTTTCTATCGCCATCGGTCGTAATGCTTTAACCGAAACGAATGCCGAAAATGCCATCGCCATCGGTGAAAGTGCCAAATCAACCCATAAAAACGCGGTGGCATTGGGTAATTCTTCAGAAAGCGGGGTGGCAAAACGAATTAATAGTGCCACGATTAATGGTGTGAGCTATTCGGAGTTTGCAGGGGATAATCATTTTACCGTTGCCGATGGTCAAGCTGAAACCAATGCGGATAAATTGGGTTTAACGGTTTCTATCGGTAAGGTAGGGATGGAGCGTCAGCTGAAAAATGTGGCTCCGGGTGAAATTTCTGCTGGCTCTACCGATGCCATCAACGGCTCGCAGCTTTATATCGTTGCTAAAAAACTGAGCGAAGGTTGGTCTATTGGTAATACATTAAATGCAGATAGAAGTAACAAAGTAGGCGATGTTCAAACCAATAAGCAAGTGAACTTTGTTGGTGAAGGTAGCACGACAGTTACGGTTGAAGAAGTTCAGGGTAAACCGGGTAATTACAACGTTAAAATCAAATCAGCCCCAGGCGGTGCAGCGGCTGATACCAACACCAAAACCAATGTTACGACAGATACCGGCGATGTGCTGACTGTAACCAATACGCCAAGCACAGACGGTAAGTCCATCACTTCTAAAGTGAATGTGAAAAAAGCAAACATTACGGTCAATCAAGCTACTGGTGCGGTAAATGCTGTAGCGAATAATGCAGATGGTGTTGTTACTGCCAAAAATCTTGCTGAAGCATTGCAGAAAACCGGTTGGGTACTCAAAGCGAACGGTACTGGCAATAATGTCATCAACCCAGGTGAATCAATTAACTTCAAAAACGGCATTGGTACTACCGCTGCTGTTTCAGGTAATGATATTACATTTAACATTAACACCACGACTCTTGGTACGGCTCCGACCTCTGGTACTGGTGCAGGCAAAATCAACGTTCCTGCTGCAGGAAACACTTTCGCTACCGCTAATGATGTTGCTACCGCAATGAACAGTATGTTCTGGAAAATCTTTGCTTCGGGCAATGGTGGCGGAAACCGTGCGCATCAAGCAATCAAAGCCGGCGATACGGTCGAGTTGGTTGGTGGAACCGGAATTAAGGTAGATCAAGCCAATGGTAAATTTACCTTCTCTTTAGATGAAAATTACATCACAACCCACCCAGGATTAAAAGGTCAAAAAGGCGACAAGGGTGATAAGGGTGATAAAGGAGATCAAGGTATCCAAGGTGTAGCTGGTCCACGAGGTCCAGCCGGAGCCAACGGTAAAGATGGTAAAAACGCAGTGGCATCAGTTGTGAATAACAGCAACGGTACACACACGATTTCTATTACCGATGGTAATGGTCAAGTTACCACAACGACTGTTAAAGACGGTGCCAAAGGTGATCAAGGTATTCAAGGTGTAGCTGGTAAGAACGGAACCAACGGTAAAGACGGTAAAAATGCGGTGGCATCAGTTGTGAATAACAACAACGGTACGCACACGATTTCCATCACCGATGGCAATGGTCGAGTTACCACAACGACCGTTAAAGACGGTGCTAAAGGTGATCAAGGTATTCAAGGTGTAGCTGGTAAGAACGGAACCAACGGTAAAGATGGTAAAAATGCAGTGGCATCAGTTGTGAATAACAACAACGGTACGCACACGATTTCTATTACCGATGGTAATGGTCAAGTTACCACAACGACTGTTAAAGACGGTGCCAAAGGCGACAAAGGCGACAAAGGTGACAAGGGTGATCAAGGTGTAGCTGGTAAGAACGGAACCAACGGTAAAGATGGTAAAAATGCAGTGGCATCAGTTGTGAATAACAACAACGGTACGCACACGATTTCTATTACCGATGGTAATGGTCGAGTTACCACAACGACCGTTAAAGACGGTGCCAAAGGCGACAAAGGTGACAAGGGTGATCAAGGTATCCAAGGTGTAGCTGGTACGAACGGAACCAACGGTAAAGATGGTAAAAATGCAGTGGCATCAGTTGTGAATAACAACAACGGTACGCACACGATTTCCATCACCGATGGCAACGGTCAAGTTACCACAACGACTGTTAAAGACGGTGCCAAAGGCGACAAAGGCGACAAAGGTGACAAGGGTGATCAAGGTATTCAAGGTGTAGCTGGTAAGAACGGAACCAACGGTAAAGATGGTAAAAATGCAGTGGCATCAGTTGTGAATAACAACAACGGTACGCACACGATTTCTATTACCGATGGCAACGGTCAAGTTACCACCACCAACGGTAAAGACGGTAAATCACCAACTGCCACCGTAGAAAAAGTTGGCGACACAGCCACCATTACCATCACCAACGCAGATGGCACTCAAAGCACTGCCACTGTTAAAGATGGTAAGAATGGTGAAAAAGGTGAACAAGGTGAAAAAGGTGCTGACGGTAAATCAGCCACAGCGACTGTGACAGACAACGGCAACGGCACGCATACCATCACAGTAAACAACCCTGATGGCACAAGCACCAGCACCACGGTGAATGACGGCAAATCACCAACTGCCACCGTAGAAAAAGTTGGCGACACAGCCACCATTACCATCACCAACGCAGATGGCACTCAAAGCACTGCCACTGTTAAAGATGGTAAGAATGGTGAAAAAGGTGACCAAGGTGAAAAAGGTGCTGACGGCAAATCAGCCACAGCGACTGTGACGGACAACGGCAACGGTACACACACCATCACAGTAAACAACCCTGATGGCACAAGCACCAGCACCACGGTGAATAACGGTAAAGACGGTAAATCACCAACTGCTACTGTAGAAAAAGTTGGCGACACAGCTACCATTACCATCACCAACGC
>NZ_LEKM01000133.1 GCF_009761375.1 Ursidibacter arcticus
ATACAACAAATTTGGGTTTGTCATCAGTCTGAGGGGAAATTAAATTTCCCCTTGATTTATCTATGATCTAGATTATTTTGCACAGCCACAAGTTTTTACTTTATCTTCAAAACGGCGTGCAGCTTCGTCCCAGTTTACAACGTTCCAGAATGCTTTGATGAAATCTGGACGGCGGTTTTGGTAGTTTAAGTAGTAAGCGTGTTCCCAAACATCTAAGCCTAAAATTGGGTAGCCAGAAACGCCTGCAACCTCTTTACCCATTAAAGGTGAATCTTGGTTAGCTGTTGAAACAACGGCTAATTTACCATCTTCTAATACTAACCACGCCCAGCCAGAGCCAAAACGTGTTGTTGCTGCTTTTTCAAATTCTGCTTGGAAGTTTTCAACTGAACCGAAATCACGCACGATAGCATCTTTTAACGCACCCGTTAAAGTTGTACCAGTTTTTAAACCTTTCCAGAATAAAGTGTGATTAACGTGCCCACCAACGTTATTACGCACTGCAACACGCTTTTCAGCAGGCACTTGAGATAAATCTTGGATTAACGAACCAGGGCACTGAGCTAATAACTCTGGGTGAGCTTCTAATGCCGCATTTGCATTGTTGATATATGCTTGGTGATGCTTAGAATGGTGAATTTCCATTGTTTTTGCATCAAAGTGTGGCTCTAACGCATCATAAGCGTAGCCTAATTCAGGTAATGTGTATGTCATTTTTAAATCCCTCAAAAATAATGTGTAAAATTTGAGTTAAAACTCACCGCTTATGCTATCAAAAAATGGACGCTGAATACATCATTTTTTGATCTAAAGCAAAAATGAACCAACAAATCACACTAAAAGCGTAGGGGCAGAGTTCTAATCCTGTGTTTGTATGAGAAAGAATAATTTACTCTTCCTTATTTCTCTCTTTGTTTAAGAATATAGAATAGAGATAAAATAGTACTTATTAGTAATATAACAATTATTTCCATATACAAAGAACCATCAATCAATGATTCTGATATATATGTAATCATTGGTATGATACTTAATGCAACCATTGTCACCATTGGTTTTACTTTTTGCATTCCTTTTTGTAGAAAATACATAGGTAATACCACGCCTAAAAATACAAGAGCAATCGTAAATGGTAAATCTATCTTATTGAGGTCAAAATCATAATATCCAAATATTAAAAAAGCAGAAGCTATCCAAGTAAGATGAAATCTATGTGCAAGGATAATATGAGGTGATATATCTGAAAGATCGTAACTTTTTATAGAAATCAATGCTGCTCCTAAAGCGGCTAAAATAGATAAAACACACCCTATTAAGGTTTTGTAAGACAATTCAGGACTTTGTATGAATAATGCTATAATTCCCAATAAAAGAATTAATAAAGGAAATAATAAGTTAATTGAGATTTTATTATTTTCCAAATTAGTACGGAAAGATAGTAATGCAACGCATAAAGGACCTGCAGCAGCTTCTAATAAAGCAGATATGGATGCAGGAATAAAAGATATGGATAAATAGAACCCTAAAAATGCAATAGCAGTATATATGTTTAAAGCAAATAGCTTATTTCCCATCCCTCTAGCTAGGACAAGACCTTTTCTTTTATAAATAAAAAAGTAGAGAATTGAGCAGGTCATAAAGGATAATGTAACAAAAAATAAAATTGACTCTGTATTTAAGTTTTTTGTTAAATATCCATAAGATATTGCTTGAAATAATACTGATATGATAATGAAGAATATATACATAGCTCTATTTAACCTTATTGCCAAGAAGATATATTTAATGCTATAAATTTCTAATTTAATTTGTAACAACTTATCAGTATAGAAACTAAATGAACAGAATAAAATGAAATATAAAATAACCTTTTTGCATAAAGATAAAAAAGGTTAGCCATACTAAATAAGATGCTACCGTATAATTCTCAGATTAATACAATATATTCTATTTAAATAACAGGGTGAGATCGCATTTTCTATCAATTTATGATCTGATAGTGATTTATATCTAATATCAATACAGGTTGTAAAATAAACATTTTCTATTTTTCCTAGAATTTATCCTTGAACTTGGCACGATTACACTAGAAAAAGCAGGGTATGAAAGGAAAACTCACTGCAACTAGTTGGCCTGATGAATTTAGAGATGAGTTATTGTTTAGTGTATAGATTGGAAAATGGGCAACATATTAGGTTGCCTTGAAAATGAACGGAATAAAAAATAGCCCATAGAATAAAATCTTATGAGCTATTTAATAAATATTATGCTAAAAGTAGATTACTGTTTTGTGATATCTTTGGCACCAAATCCACCAGTATATGTTTGGGTATTTCCTTTTATATCAAAGGTGCCACCAATTTCAGAAGCATCATTACCATAAAAAGATCCTTTGAAGGTGCCATTTGTGCCGCTTGCTGTCTTAACAGTACCTTCAAACATACTAGAATTTGCTTTCAAGGTTGATGTACCTGTTAAATCATAGTTACTCGAATAATCTTTTACGTCTATACCATCAAATCCTTTGGTTTCTATGGTTATGAAGGTAAGTTGTTTAGTTCCAAAATTTGCAACAAGTTCTGTATTTGCTACGATCTCACCACTACCAACAACCCGATTGTCATCTAAGGTAGCATCACCCATCGCTATACCACGATAAGTAATTTCACCTTCTTTTGGTAGTTCTTGGGTAGTTTGACCAATACTAACAAAACCATACTGATTGCCATCTTCGTTATAATAGCGACCAAAGGATTGATATTTCCAACCATTTAGATCATTATCTCTCAGATAAATTCCTGCTTTATCATTTCCAAAGTGTTTTACTCCTCCGTGTCCTTTGGCAATTGCATCTGGATGCTTTTTCAGAATATTCATACCAGTGTCTGAGTTGTCTTTATCAATATTTTGACTGTTTATTTGTTTAACAGGATTGGCTAAATTTAGCTCTTTTCCAGAAACTAATAATTTTTGAATACCTTGTTCATATTGTGCCACAGTCGCATTTCCTGCATCAGGTAGTTTTTGGACAGTTATACTAATTGATGCTTCTTGTGGTTTTGGTGAAGGGTTCTTGTTTTCTGTTGCAGGAGCTGTTTCAGCTCCCCCTGAATTTCCCATTGTTGATGAGCTTGAAGAGCTATTGTTTCCTGTTGTAGGAGTTGTTTCAGAATCTCCTGAATTTCCTGTTGTTGATGAGTTTGAAGAATTATTATTGTCTGTTGTGGTTGTTCCTGCCGCTACAGTAGTTCCTGCTGTAGATGCACCTGGATTGCCACTGTCATTAGATATACACGCTGTCATAAGACCACATAGAATAGCTATTGAACTATACTGAAATATTTTTAACATAGAAGATCCTTTACGTTTGTTACAAGATAATTTCAAAAAAGGTTACAAACTGCTACCATAGTAACCTTAGTGTTTAATACTAGGGTACGCTAGATAAAATAACCAACAACAAACTGTGTGGCTAATCCACTCAATTTGGGTATGGAAATAAATAAAAAGGGGTGAGGTGTGAGCGTTAATGAAAAAATTCGTATGGTGCGAGAAATGAACCAATGGTCGCAAGAAGAAATGGCGGAAAAAATGAATATGTCCACCAATGGTTATGCCAAAATTGAGCGGGGAGAGACTAAGTTAAATCTCCATAAATTAGAGCAGATTGCTCATATTTTTAATATTGATGTATTAGAGCTAATGAATACTGATGGGAAAGGCGTATTCTTTTTAATGAATGAAAATGGCAATAATACAAACTACTGTGGAAATAATGAAAATCTAACCGCTGAAATTGATAAACTCAAACTGATCATTTCTCACAAAGATGAAATTGTGGCACAAAAAAATGCGGAAATTTTGGCGTTAAAAGAGATCATTGAATTATTAAAACAAAAATAGCGATTTTTTGTAAAAATATATTGACAAAGCAATCGTTTTCGCCCATTCTTCTAGCCGTTTTCACTCTGAGTTAGAGAGATTAAGATGAACCGTTTAACAACTATTACCACAACGATTATTACCATTATGTGCCAACATAGTGCGGGTGTTCGTGGTTAGAAAACGGAAGGAATAAAACGAGAGAACCCGCTAAATAAGCGGGTTTTTTTATATCTTTTTTTGCAAACATTTAACTTTTATTCAATCAGGAGAAACTATGCGAGTTCTAAAATTTGGAGGCACTTCTTTAGCCAATGCTGAACGCTTTATGCAAGCTGCCGATATTATCGAAAAAGCCCATTTAAGCGACCAAGCAGCAGGTGTTCTTTCCGCTCCAGCCAAAATCACTAACCATCTCGTAGCCATCGTTGATAAAGCCCAAGCAGGCGAATCCTACCAATCCCACCTTACTGAAGCTAATGAAATTTTTGATAACATTATCAATGGTTTATATGCAGTTAATAACAAATTTGATCGTGAAGGATTGGCTCAATTTATTCAAGCAGAATTAGCGGATATTTGCCGTATTGCTGATGAAGCGGCTAAAAATAAATTCTGCCCAGATAACGTGAGTGCAACGGTGCATAGTCGTGGGGAAAAATTATCGATTGCGATGATGAAAGGCTGGTTTGAAGCAAAAGGTTATGAAGTTACTCGCATTGATCCTGTTGAGAAATTATTAGCTAATGGTAGCTATTTAGAGTCATCAGTGGATATTGCAGAATCAACTAAGCGTGTTGATGCTGGCTCAATTCCTAAGAAAAATGTGGTGTTGATGGCTGGCTTTACCGCAGGGAATGATAAAGGAGAACTTGTTTTACTTGGTCGTAACGGTTCTGATTATTCTGCTGCTTGTTTAGCAGCTTGCTTAAAAGCGGATATTTGTGAAATTTGGACGGACGTTGATGGGGTTTATACTTGTGATCCACGTTTAGTACCTGATGCAATCTGTTTAGAATCAATGAGTTATCAAGAAGCGATGGAGCTTTCTTACTTCGGTGCAAAAGTTATTCACCCTCGCACGATTGGTCCATTAGTGCCATTACAAATTCCTTGTTTAATTAAAAATACGGGGAACCCTGATGGCAAAGGCACTATCATTGATGGCAATGTGGCAAATGATGGTTTAAAAGTAAAAGGTATTACGAATTTAGATAATGTCGCAATGTTTAATGTGTCGGGTTCTGGTATGCAAGGAATGGTGGGAATGGCGGCTCGTGTCTTCTCAACAATGTCAGAAGCGGGTATTTCCGTCATTTTAATTACACAATCTTCTTCGGAATATAGCATTAGTTTCTGTGTGCCTGTTAAATCTGCAGAAAAAGCCCTTTCAGCATTAAACCAAACCTTTGCTCAAGAGTTAAAAGAAGGGTTATTAGATCCTGTTGAAGTGATTAAAGATCTTTCTGTTGTTTCTGTGGTAGGCGATGGTATGCGTACGGCGAAAGGTATTGCTGCTCGTTTCTTCTCTGCATTGGCACAAGCGAATATCAGTATTGTTGCGATTGCACAAGGTTCTTCAGAGCGTTCAATTTCGGCGGTTGTTCCGTTAAATAAAGCGATTGAAGCAGTTAAAGCAACTCACCAAGCACTTTTTAATAATAAAAAAGTGGTTGATATTTTCCTCGTGGGTGTTGGTGGTGTTGGCGGAGAGCTAATCGAACAGGTAAAGCAACAAAAGGAGTATTTAGCAAAGAAGGATATTGAAATTCGCGTATGTGCATTAGCCAACTCGAATAAAATGTTACTGAATGAAAATGGCTTAAATTTAGATAACTGGAAAAGTGATTTAGAATCTGCAACTCAGCCATCAGATTTTGATGTGTTACTTTCATTTATCAAATTGCACCACGTTGTAAACCCTGTATTTGTTGATTGTACTACGGCTCAATCGGTAGCTAATTTATATGCTCGTGCGTTAAAAGAAGGTTTCCACGTCGTTACGCCAAACAAAAAAGCAAACACTTCAAGCTATGCTTATTATCAAGAAATGCGTGAAAATGCTCGTCAAAGTCAGCATAAATTCTTATATGAAACTAACGTTGGTGCAGGCTTACCTGTTATTGAAAACCTACAAAACTTACTTGCCGCAGGCGATGAAGTAGAGAAGTTTGAAGGTATTCTTTCAGGTTCACTTTCATTTATTTTCGGTAAATTGGAAGAAGGTTTAACGCTTTCACAAGCGACATTGATTGCGAAAGAGAAAGGTTTTACCGAGCCTGATCCACGAGATGATCTGTCTGGTCAAGATGTGGCTCGTAAATTACTTATTTTGGCTCGTGAAACGGGCTTATCATTAGAACTTGATGATATTGAAGTAGAAGGCGTATTACCACAAGGCTTTGCTGAAGGGAAAACTACCGCAGAGTTTTTAGCAGAATTACCAAATTTAGATGCTGAATTTGCAAAACGTGTTGAGAAAGCAACCGCTTCGGGTAATGTTTTACGTTATGTAGGTGTGATTGAAAATGGTAAATGCAAAGTCGCTATCAAAGAAGTTGATGAAAATGATCCTCTCTATAAAGTGAAAAATGGTGAAAATGCCCTTGCATTCTACACACGTTATTACAACCCAATTCCACTTTTATTGCGTGGTTATGGTGCAGGGAATAGTGTAACTGCGGCAGGGATTTTTGCAGACATTCTGCGTACATTACACGGGGGAGCAAACTAATGGTATTGCGTATTTATGCACCAGCATCAAGTGCAAATTTAAGCGTAGGTTTTGACTCTTTAGGTACAGCAATTTCACCGATTGATGGCTCATTATTGGGCGATGTGGTGCAAATTGAAGAATCGGATCAGCCATTTGAATTAGAAAGTGTTGGCTATTTTGTGCGTAAATTGCCAAAAGAGCCACAAAAAAACATTGTTTACCAAGCCTATGTGCTTTTTAGTGAGCGTTTAAAATTGCGTGGTGGCGAAGTCAAAAAACTTCGCTTAACCTTGGAAAAAAATATGCCAATCGGTTCGGGTTTAGGTTCAAGTGCTTGTTCTATTGTGGCGGCACTTGTGGCATTAAATCAGTTCCACGCAGAACCGTTCTCTAAAATGGAATTATTGGAAATGATGGGAGAACTTGAAGGGCGTATTTCAGGTTCTATCCACTATGATAATGTTGCTCCTTGTTACTTAGGCGGTTTGCAGTTAATGACACAATCACTAGGTAATATTTGCCAGCCATTACCTTTCTTTGATGAGTGGTATTGGGTGCTAGCTTACCCAGGGATTGAAGTTTCTACCGCTGAAGCAAGAGCAATTTTGCCAAAAAGCTATACTCGTCAAGATGTCATTTCCCAAGCTCGCTACTTGGGGAGCTTTGTTCACGCTTGCCATTCTAGACAAGCACAGCTTGCGGCATTGATGATGAAAGATTTAGTGGCAGAACCGTATCGTGAGGCTTTATTGCCAAACTTCCCAGAAGTTCGCCAAGGTTGTAAAGACTTAGGTGCGTTAGCCGTTGGTATCTCAGGCTCAGGCCCAACAATGTTTGCCATTGCTCCTGATCTTGCTCACGCACAAAAACTATATAGTTACCTTGAAAGCAATTACCTACAAAATAATGAAGGATTTATTCATATTTGTAAGGTGGATAATCAAGGAGCAAGAGCCATAGGCTAGTCTGATTAGGTATGCTAAGCGGTGAGTTTTTGTAAAAGTTTTACCAAAACGGTGTAATAGACAAAATAAAAATAGTTGCTAACAACATAAGAAAAATATTATTAGCAACTATTTTGTTCATTACACCATTAAAAGTGGGTTTGTTTTTGGTATTTTTGTCTCGCTCTGCACGTTAAATCATCACCGCATACTGTAGAAGATTAAGCCTTTAGTGCGATACCAGAGGTTTATCAGCTGTCTGGTTATTTTTTATTTTTAAGATGTGCCACTTTTTGTGAACGATAGATTGCATTGATTGCGTGAACTAATGCTCTTGCAGATGACTCAACAATATCGGTCGCTAAACCAACACCGTGGAATCGGCGTCCTTGATGTTCTACTACAATATCAACTTGCCCTAATGCTTCAGCCCCTTCACCTTTTGCGGTTAAATGGTAGTTGAGCATTTTGATCTCCATTCCAGTAATTTTGAGAATTGCATTAAATGTTGCATCAACAGGGCCGTTCCCCCCTTGTGATACTTCGCTTAAACGTTGTCCGTCTAATTCAACTTGTACAAAGGCAGAAGCAGGTAAGCCACTGATAAGCTGTGATGTAATAACATCTAATTTCAAGCGTTCTTCATCGCCTTGTTGCATATCAATAAAAGCAAGTGCTTCCAAGTCGTAATCGAAAACCTGTCCTTTCTTATCAGCAAGTTTTAAGAAAGCTTCATATAATTTATCTAAATCGTAATCGCTCTCTTTGTAACCCATTTCTTCCATATGGTTTTTAACCGCAGCACGTCCAGAGCGAGCGGTAAGATTGAGTTTTTCTTTCTTCAAACCAATTGTTTCTGGCGACATAATCTCATAGGTATTTTTGTTCTTCACCATTCCATCTTGGTGGATACCTGATGAGTGAGCGAAAGCATTTGAGCCGACAATTGCTTTATTCGGTTGAATAGGCATATTACAAAGTTGGCTAACCATTTGGCTTACACGATGGATTTCTTGCGTATTAATGCGGGTGTCTAAGCCGTTGAACATATCTTGGCGGGTTTTGATAGCCATTACCACTTCTTCTAATGCGGTATTGCCTGCTCGTTCACCAATACCGTTAATAGTACATTCAATTTGTCTTGCTCCGTTTTGTATTGCGGTAAGTGAGTTAGCGGTTGCCATACCTAAGTCGTTGTGACAGTGAACGGAAATCACCGCTTTATCAATATTTGGAACACGATTCATTACGTTCGCAATAATATCACCATATTGATAAGGTAAGCAGTAACCAACGGTATCAGGAATATTAACAGTGGTTGCTCCTGCGTTAATAGCCGCTTCAACTACTCGACAAATGTTATCTACCCCAGTGCGTCCTGCGTCTTCACAAGAAAATTCAACATCATCGGTATAGCGTCTGGCACGTTTAACCGCATTAACCGCCATCTCTAATACGTCATCAAAACTACGGCGAAGTTTAGCTTCAACGTGCAATGCAGAGGTTGCAATAAAGGTGTGAATACGGAAGGCTTCAGCTACTTTTAAGGCCTCGGCTGCTACGTCAATATCTTTATCCACTGCACGAGATAACGCACATACTCGGCTATTTTTAATATGGCGAGCAATGGTTTGTACCGACTCAAAATCACCCGATGATGAAACTGGGAAACCAACTTCCATTACATCAACGCCTAAACGCTCTAGAGCAAGGGCGATTTGTAGCTTTTCTTTTACGGTTAAACTTGCTTTTAATGATTGTTCGCCATCGCGTAAAGTGGTATCGAAAATAATAATGTTGTTGCTCATCGGATAATCCTCTCTTTGAATTAAGTCTCTTTTACAGATAAAAAAACCCGCATTTTAACGTGCGGGCTAAGTGTGGATAGTGAACTTTTTCTCCTACCGAATCTTATCCTCGCACAGAATGCGTGAGAAGTAGAGTCAGGTTAAGAGAAAGAAGTTTCATCATTGTGTGTTTTATGTTTGCATTAGTTATTCGGAAATCGAGTGGTATATTAACCTGATATGGAGCGAAGTCAATAGCATTTTATGCTATAAGCAAACGGTTGCTTGCAGAATAATTGCACTTTATTTGGGTTAAAATCTTGTGTTTATTTTGTTTATTGGTTTTTTATACTTTAATGTTCTATCTTTACCAAAATAAAAAAGGCGTTTTGGAGTAAAACTTAATCTTTAATATAAATAGATTGATCTACTATTTTTTATACAGATTACCTATTTCAGCGATTTTCTTTTGATGTTAAATCATAAATTTGTTAGCCTTTTACCCATTATTTCTTGGGTTAAGGATCTTCTATGTATAAACCTTTTCGTGCAATTATTTCTGATTTAGATGGAACATTACTCAATCGAGATCATAAAATTGGGCAATTTACGATTGAAACACTGGAAAAGCTGGCTAAGCAGGGAGTAGATATTTATCTAGCAACAGGACGTAATTACCCAGATGTTAAACAAATTATTAGTAAGGTAAATGTGCAAGATGCAATGCTTGTTACCTCAAACGGTGCAAGAGCAAACAATTTAGCGGGAGAACAATTAGCTAGCTACTATTTACCCGAAAATTTAGCATTTGAAATAATGACAAAGACACCTTTTGATAAGCAAATGGTATGTTTAAATAGCTATCAAGGCGATGAATGGTTTATCAACGTAGATGTTGAGCAGCTACGAAAATACCATCAAGACTCAGGATTTATGTATCAGGTTGTTGATTTTAATCAGCATCACGCAAAGCAGACAGAAAAGATTTTCTTTATTGGTCGAAATCCAGAGTGCTTACTTCCTGTCGAACAGCATATTCAGCAAACCTACGGTGAATTGGTTCAAATGACTTATTCCACACCACAATGCCTAGAAATTATGGCAAAAGGTGTATGCAAAGCAAATACATTGAAAGAATTAGTAAAATTAAAAGGATATGAACTCTCCGATTGTATCTCTTTTGGTGATGGAATGAATGATGTTGAAATGCTTGCTTTGGCAGGGAAAGGCTGTGTGATGGGCAATGCTGACTCTCGTTTAAAACAACGCTTACCCAATAATGAAGTGATTGGGAGTAATAAGGACGAGGCAGTGGCGAGCTACATTCGAGCTATTTTTGGGCTACGTTAATAGTTAAAGAAATCATCCTCCCCAAAGTGCCTATTCTAAAAGTTATGAAAAATACGAAACAGAGAGGTGAGAAAATTAAAATTATTATACTAAGATTACATTTGTAAATTAGTGTAATCATCTTGAGTGTATTAAATAATAGATAATTAAACTAGTTATCCTTTATTTTAAAGTCTTTTTATCTATTATTGTAATTTTATTTCTTATTCTATTTTATTTTAAACTATTTACTTTAATCAAATTATTCGGCATATTGCACCTCATTGCGAATATTTCGCAATTACCATTAATTTTTATATTTTCTTGAGGGCTTTATTGTGTCTGATATTCAATCATCTAATGCATCAAGCAGAGAAACCTTCTCTGGACGTGGTGCATTTATTTTGGCGGCTATTGGCTCTGCTGTCGGTTTAGGTAATATTTGGCGTTTTCCATATGTTACTTATGATAACGGTGGTGGTGCATTTATTATTCCTTATCTCATTGCACTATTAACAGCAGGTATTCCATTACTATTCTTAGATTATGCACTAGGGCATAAATATCGTGGTTCTGCACCACTTGCTTTTCGCCGTTTTAATAAGAGCTTTGAAACTTTCGGCTGGTGGCAAGTTTTAATCAATGTCATCATCGGTATTTACTATGCAGTGATTCTTGGTTGGGCCGCGTGTTATACCTATTACTCTTTAAATAGTGCTTGGGGAGCAGACCCTGCAAGTTTCTTCTTTAAAGAGTACTTACAAATGGCAGAGGGTGTGTCTGTTGGCTTTGACTTTGTGGGTACTGTGGCAGGGCCTCTTGTTGCAGTATGGATCGCAGTTTTAGCTATCTTAGCCTTGGGCGTACAAAAAGGAATTGGTAAATCATCAGCTCTATTTATGCCACTATTAACCATTATGTTTGTGGTATTAGTGATTACGGCGCTTTTCTTACCTGGTGCAGAGAAAGGTTTAGATGCTTTATTTACACCAAACTGGGAAAAACTAAAAGAACCTAGCGTATGGATTGCAGCTTATGGTCAAATTTTCTTTTCTCTTTCAATCTGCTTTGGGATTATGATCACTTACGCCTCTTACTTAAAGAGAAAAACAGATTTAACAGGTTCTGGTTTAGTGGTTGGTTTTGCAAATAGTAGCTTTGAATTATTAGCGGGTATTGGTGTATTTGCGGCTCTTGGCTTTATGGCTGCTGCTGGTGGTAAAGAAGTGAGTGAAGTTGCTACATCTGGTATTGGTTTAGCCTTTATTGCTTTCCCTGCAATTATTGACCAAGCACCATTTGGTTCAGCAATCGGTGTGCTATTCTTCGGTTCGTTACTCTTTGCAGGTATTACTTCTTTGGTATCGGTGTTAGAAGTAATTATCGCTGCGGTACAAGATAAATTACAACTTGGGCGTGTGAAATCAACTTTAGTTGTAGGTATTCCAATGGCGATTATTTCTATCGCGTTATTTGGTACAACGACAGGTTTACCTGTGTTAGATGTGTTAGATAAATTCGTAAATAGCTTTGGTATTGTTGCTGTGGCATTCTTCTCTATTGTCGCTATCGCATTTAGCAAGAAACTATCTGTTTTATCAGAGCACATCAATCAAACTTCATCATATAAACTAGGTACTGCTTGGCGTATTGTTGTTGGCGTTGTAACACCAATCGTATTAGGTTATATGTTATTTAGTGAAGTATATAAAGTAATTACTGAAGGATACGAAGGCTATCCAACTTGGTTTGTCAATACATTTGGTTGGGGAATGGCGATTGGTTTAGTTGTGATTGCTTTCGTTCTTTCTCGTCTTGAATGGAAAAATGAAACAAAATTTGAGGAGCATAACTAATGAGTGGTAGTGCAATTATTATGATGTCAGCAGCCCTAATTATTATTTGGGGTGGTTTATTCATCTCGGTCGCTCGTTTACCTAAAGAATAATTGGTAAAACGTTGAGTAAAAATAACCGCTTGTGGTTCTTTCTATAAGCGGTTATTTTTTTAACCTTGTCTAAATAAGCTAAAAAAAGCTAGAATGGTAGATCTGTTTCGTTCTAAGCATAAAGGAAATAATATGAAATTCATAAAATCTCTACTCATTATCTCGCTTTCTATATTTACTAGCTATTCAGTGCAAGCAAACACAAATAGCACTAAAAAAACTCAACAACAGTCTCAAGCATTAAAGCGTTTTTCTGACTCAATCTCTTTGAGATTTATGAGTATTGATTTAAAAGAAGATAAGCAATCTACAGTGAGTTTTAATTATATACTAGAGAATAAGTCAAAAAGAACCATCAGTCAGGTACACTGGGCAACAACTTATTTTCATAAAGATAAACCTATTTTAGTACAAAATGTGCCTGTCTCGATTAAAGGTGGATTAAAGCCTAAAAAAGGAATTCCTTTAGAGTTTTCTCTCCCGTTTAAAGAATTACCTAAAGAAGCACAAAGTGCATTATCTATTCAAGGTGCTAAAATTACAGCACAATTCCAAGCCAAAAAAATTGTTTTTTCTAATGGTTCGAAAATTGAAGTTAAATAATATTACCGCCTAGAAATAGCAAACGTTTGCGTAAATTGGTATAATTCGCCAGTTTTCTATTTATTTTACAGGATTCTTCTATGCAAATTAGTCTTAAAAAAATCTATTCAGGAAAAGTACGTGATCTCTATGAAATTGATGATAAACGTATGTTAATGGTGGCAACTGACCGCTTGTCTGCTTTTGATGTTATTTTAGATGATCCTATTCCTCGTAAAGGTGAAATTCTTACCCAAATTTCAAATTTTTGGTTTAATAAACTTTCACACATTATGCCAAATCATTTTACGGGTGATTCTGTTTTTGATGTTCTGCCAAAAGAAGAAGCAGAAGCAATTCAACATCGTGCAGTAGTATGTAAGCGTTTAACACCTGTAAAAATTGAATCAATCGTGCGTGGCTATTTAACTGGAAGTGGCTTAAAAGACTACAAACAAACAGGCACTATTTGTGGATTGGCTTTACCTGAAGGGCTAGTTGAAGCAAGCAAATTACCACAACCGATTTTTACGCCATCGAGCAAAGCAGAAGTTGGCGACCACGATATCAATATCAGCTATGAAGAGTGTGAGCGCCAAATCGGTGCTGAACTTGCTGAACAAGTGAAAAAAGCAGCATTGGCTCTTTATACTGAAGCGGCAGAATATGCATTAACGAAGGGTATCATTATCTGTGATACCAAATTTGAATTTGGCTTAGATGAAGATGGGGCTTTAACGTTAATGGATGAAGTATTAACGCCAGATTCTAGCCGTTTTTGGTCTGTGGATACTTATCAAGAAGGTACAAATCCACCATCATTTGATAAACAATTTGTGCGTGATTGGTTAGAAAATAGTGGTTGGAATAAACAAGCACCAGCGCCAAAAGTGCCTGCTGATGTAATTGAAAAGACAGTAGCAAAATACCAAGAAGCGTTGGATTTATTAACAAAGTAGCAGTTATAGATATTCTCTGAAAAATTAAAAGGATTGAGTCCTGTGCAATATAGAACTCAATCCTTGAATTAAATCAGTCTGATTTTGTAAAAATTTAAGAAAATTTGACCGCTTTTCTTATCTATTCTGTCCTTTCTCAATCTCAGGCAAAGTGGTTTCTAACCAATCAACCAGTTCATACAATTTATCTGCGGCAGTTTGACCAAAAGGTGTCAAGCTATATTCAACGTGGGGTGGTACAGTTTGAAAATCTTGACGGTGAATCATTTTATCCTGTTCTAAATATTGCAAGGTTTGCGACAGCATACGCTCGCTCATTCCATCAATTTCTTTACGCAATTCACTGAAACGCTTAGTGCCTTGACGTAAAATCACTAAAATCAGCACGCCCCATTTGCTTGTAATATGTTGCAAAATAGCTCTTGATGGGCAGGCTGAAGCCATTACATTGCCTTTTTCATAAATTTTTTCAGAATAAATTTCGTTATTTTTCATAGTGTTAAGTTTTTTCTCTCAATTATTTTCATACTTACAAATTTGTAAGTACTTCCCAAAAGTAAGTTTGATGAGCATAATACGCCACATCAGCCAATTTGGCAAATTGTTAATTTAACTTAATAGAAGGAAACCAAAATGAAAAAAATCGCAGTTATCGGTGCAACAGGCTTAGTAGGCAATGCCGTTGTTGCAGAGTTGGCAGAACGTGGGCATAGTGTTATCGCTTTTGCTCGTAACGTTGATAAAGTTATCAAGCACGACAACGTACAAGCGGTGGCTTTTGATGTGAATAATGCGGATTTTGCCAAGCAATTAGTGGGCGTTGATGTGGTGGTGTCCGCCTATAATCCAGGTTGGACGAACCCAAACTATGTCGCTGATTTTAAACAAAGTTATGCGTCTATCCTAACTGCCATCAAAACCGCCCAAGTGCCTTATGCTCTGATTGTCGGTGGGGCAGGTAGCTTGTATGTCGCTCCTAACTTGCAACTGGTGGATACGCCTGATTTTCCTGCCGATGTCTATGCAGGGGCGAATGCGGCTCGTGAGTTATTGACGGAGCTTAAAGAACGCAATGACATCAACTGGGCGTTCATCTCCCCTGCGGCGATGTTTGCAGTCAATCCTGTGTATTTTGATAAAACTGGCAAATACCGCTTAGGCACAGATGATGTGCTGATGAATACCGATGGCACACCTGCTGATATTAGCGTGCCTGATTTGGCGGTGGCGATAGCTGATGATGTGGAAAATCAAGCTCATCTGCACAAGCGTTTTACGGTGGCAAGCCTGTAATTTGAATGAAATAAGCGGTGGGATTTGTCCTGATTTTTGCAATTACACCGAGTTTTTGTAAAAGTTTTACCAAAACTTACCGCTTTATTTTTAGCTAACCAATCTATAATCTCTTTACTATAGCCCTGATTTTGCCCATTGTGCCAAAGGAAGAGGTAATTTATCCGACCACATTCTTTGCCATAATAAACCCAGTAATTCTTGTCTAAGATGAACTCTTATGACTGGGTAGGTTTCTGGTTGGATAGCAAGCCATTTACCATTTTGCTGTTTCGCAACAATAAAACGGAAATTAAATTGCCCTGCCATACCCATTCTTACATCGCTTACTACAAGATGATCACCAATTTGCTCATAATGAAGCCAATCTTTGGTAAACCATTTTAAGCGTTGAGTTTCAGGTGAAATAGGGAGAATTTGTGATGCAAATTCTAAATTTAAAGGTATTTTTATCCATTCCATTTCAGCTTTTTTATCTAACCAGCCGCTGACACCATCATATAAATTACCTTGTTTATCCACCGCAATAACACGCCAAAGTAACGTATTAAATGGCGTGGGTGTGGCAAGCACTTTCTCAACTTCTACACCTTGAGTACTTAAAACATTGCTAAAGCGATGTTCATGATAAAAACGTCCTATAAAGCCTGTTCCGAAATAAACAAAACCAAAAATGAGTGCAACATTTAACGCTTTAATTGATTTTGCATTCATTTTCTTTAATAACGCCCAAAGGCAAGTGAAAACGAGTGGCAAGGTGTAAATTGGGTCGATAATAAATACCGTAGACCATACCTCTGGAGAAATAGGGAGTGGCCAGAAAAGCTGTGTGCCATACACTGTCATTGCATCAATAATTGGATGCGTAACCAATGCAAGCGTTATGGTCAAAAATAACCGTAAAAATGAGAAAGGGCGTTCAGATTTTAATTTGAACGTGAGCCAAGTTATCACAAATGCCAATGTGGTTAGCACAAAAATTGAGTGGCTAAAACCACGATGATAAGTCATTGATGAGATAGGATCAGCATAAGAAATAAAGACATCGAGATCAGGTAGAGTACCGAGTAAACCGCCATATAATAACGCTTTCCTACCTTGATATTTCCCCATTCCTACGCCTTGCACTGCAGCACCAAGCACAAACTGAGTAACTGAATCCATATTTTTCCTTTTTGTTATTTACGAAAACGAGCATTTTGTCGGGAAATAGGATGAAATACAATAAAAAAGCGGATTTTTACATCTACTTCTGATAGTTGGTATTTATGGACATCAGTATATCACCCACTGCTACGTAAAAAATATTTTAGGATTGGATATATCAGATTATTGACAAAGTCTTTTTTCATTCGGACGCCAGCGTGGCGTCCCTACAAGGAAGATTATAACCAATTGAAAAATAACAGATTTTATTTT
>NZ_LEKM01000134.1 GCF_009761375.1 Ursidibacter arcticus
CTAAGTCTTTGGTCTTAGTGTTGTTCGTTACATTCAAGTCTTTGATTGTAGCGTTGTTAGTTACTTCTAAGTCTTTGGTCTTAGTGTTGTTCGTTACGTTCAAGTCTTTGATTGTTGCATTACCAGTAACATTCAAATCTTTAGCTTCTACCGCTTCAAATTTTGGTTTTTCAGCAAATTCAATGGTGATATTGCCTGTACCGTCAGCTTTGGTTCTTACATTATTACTGCTGTAGTCACCTTTGGTAACATTACCACCAATAACATTGAGCTTACCGCCTAATTGCGTGGTGATCTCATTGCCTGTATTACCGCCGAACTTGATGTTACCGCCTTTTAATACGTCACTTACGTTTTTAATGGCTTGATCAAGCTGACCTTTGTTTACAGCGTGTTTATCTTCTGTACCTGCCGCTACATTGGTGATTTGGCTATTATTCATATCCAAACCTTCGCTGATACTTGCACCTTTTTCCGCTGTTAGTTTTTCTTTAACAGTAGTTGTACCGTTTAGTACTGTAGGACCATTTACATCTAAACCTTTGTTAGCGGTTACTTTGTCGGTAAAAGTTGCAGGTCCAGTTACATTTAGCGGACCACCGATTTCTGCTTTACCTGTTGTTTTTAGCGTGTCAAAAGTTGGTGTTTTTGACGTAGCAACGGTAACAGTTTTGCCATTACGACTGATGACAATATTGTCGCCCTGTGCAAAAGTTACCACTTCGTCATTAGCAACTTTTGCAGCAGTGGTATCTGCCTCACTATTAACTTTCAGCTTCCAGCCTGAAGCATTGACAGTATCTTTTAGCTGTTTTACGTTCACTGCGTCAGTATCGGCTGAACCTGCTTTTAAGCCTGTGATACCTTGACCACTCATCACAAGGTCGCCGCCTTTGATGGTTGCACCGCTGTTGAGTGTGGTAGCACCTGTAACGTCCAAGCCTTTTTCCGCTGTCAGCTTGTCTTTAACGTTGGTTGTGCCGTTTAGCGTGGTTGTGCCATTGACGGTTACACCGCCATTCAGATTGGTTGCACCGCTTACTGTCGCAGTTGTGGCTGTTAATTCGCCCGCACTGGTTTTGCCCGATGTTACTTCGCTGAAGTTTGCTTTATCAGTGGTTGAAACAGTGATGTTTTTACCAGCAATTTCCAACTTAACGTTTTTACCTGCGGTGTAAGTTACCGTATCGCCCGGTGCGACTTTAGTCTCTTGAGCAGGAGCGGTGGCTTCGCCAGCACCTTTTGCAATGGTAACGTTCCAGCCTTTTTCTGCAATGGCTTTGGTTGCGTTTAATTGAGCAAGGTTTACAGCATCAGTATCGGCTGTACCTGCTTTTAAACCTGTGATTTGGTTGTTACCCATCGCAAGGTTACCACCGCTGATGGTTGCACCTTTGTTGAGTGTGGTAGCACCGTTTACGGTCAAGCCTTCGGCACCCACTTCTGCTTTTTTGGCTGAAAGTGTGCCACCGATATTTGCACCTTTGGTTGTGGTGATGTTGGTGAAACTTGGCGTATCCGACATCGTGATTTTGACTTTTGAGCCATCGCTTGAAGTGCTGATGTTTTTACCATCGCCCACAACATCAAGCTGTTCGCCTAGATTTTTATGAACTACAGTTCCTGATTCGCCTTTGAATTTCAAGCCTTTGTTGGTTAGCTCGGTTTTGGCTGTGTTGATGTTATTATTCAGCTCGGTTTTGGCTGTATTGATATTGTTGTTCAGTTCTTTTTTAGCATCATCAACTTTATCGTTCAGCTGTTTTACGTTTACTGCATCAGTATCAGCAGAACCTGCTTGTAAGCCTGTGATTTTGCTATTATTCATCGCCAAACCACCGCTTACGCTTGCACCGTTTTGAGCCACAAGCTGTCCACCGCTGATGGTTGCACCTTTTTGCAGTTTGGTGTCGCCAGTTACGGTTAAACCACCGTTTACCTGTGCAGAAGACGCTGTTAGCGTACCTGCGTTGGTTTTGGTAAAGGTTACTTCATCTGTAGTTTTGATGGTGATGGTCGAGCCACTGCGAGCAACGTTAATGTTTTTACCTTCTGTGATAGTAACGCTGTCGCCATTAGTGATGGCTTCACCATTTGCTTCAGAATTTGCTTTTAGGGTAAAACCTGCTTTGTTGATGGCATTAACCACTTCGCTTGATTTTGCAAGACCATCTGTAAAACCTGCTGGTGCATTTGCAAGTGTAGCTTTTGTTGCATCGGTAGCTGCATTAATTGCACGAGTAACCACATCAAATTGTACAGTTGGATTGTTACCACCTGCAATTTTTGATTTAGTGAAATCGCCATTAGCAAACTTAACGGTGTTGTCATTATCAATACGAGAGACACTCTTGTCGCCATTGTCTAGAATATTAAAACCAACCTTTTCCATCACGTGATACAGCTGACTGCCGTTTACTGCGTCAGTAGAATCTTGAGTTACACGACCTGCGGCGACGTTTTGGATTTGGCGTTTGGTTGTGCCGTTGCCAACTGAAACCACGCCAGTTGCCGTATTGCCTGCAGGTGTTGTTGATGTAGCAGCACCAGATGTATTTTTAAAGCTCAATGGACCTGCTGCTGCAAATGCAGAAGTCTCCGCCCCATTACCCAGAGCGACAGAGTTATTAACAGAAGCCTTTGCCCCATCACCAAAGGCTAAAGCGTTATTACCTGAAGCGGAGGCGTTATTACCAACGGCAACAGCACTTGAGCCTGAAGCGGTGGCGTTATGACCTGTGGCGACTGAGTTTGAGCCTGAGGCGTTGGCTTTATGACCGGAGGCGGTGGCTCGTGTGCCTGCTTTAGATTCAGAACCAAAAGCCGAACCGTTTTCGCCGGATATCGTTGAGTTGGCACCGAATGCGATAGAAGCACCGTTACCGGCAGTTGCGTTTTGACCGAATGCGATAGAGCCTTGACCGCCTTTGGTTTGAGCCCCTGTACCGATGGCGACAGAGTGGTTACCCCACGCCACAGAGTCAGTACCCAAGCCTAATGAGCCTTGAGATTTAGATGTAACGTTGGTACCGAAGGCAAATGCCCCTTCGTTCAGAGCTTGAGCTTTATAACCGATGGCAACGGTGTTGTTGTTATCAGTTTTTGAATCAGGACCGATGGCGATGGCTCGCTCACCTTTTGCGGTGGTGTTTGGACCGATGGCAGTAGAATTCAACCCCAAAGCCTTAGCACTGACACCGATGGCGGTTGAGCTGACGTTGCTTGCTGAAGCCCCTCTACCAAAAGCGATGGCGTCTGCTTTGCTAGCCAATGCCCCTTTACCGATGGCGGTGGCGTTAGCTTCTTGGGCTTTTGCTCCTGCACCGAAAGCCACAGCGTCCGCTTTGGTGGCTTGAGCTTGGTTGCCGATGGCGGTGGCGTTGGTAGCGTTGGCTAGTGCATCGTAGCCGATGGCGGTGGCGTTAGCGGCTGTTGCTTCTGCACTGGTACCGATGGCGATGGCGTCATCGCCGGTCGCTTGGGCTGAGTCTTGTTGATAGGCTCTGGCATCATTATTTTTAGCCGTACCTAACGCCAATGAGCGTTCGCCTGATGCGGTGGCTGAGTTACCTGTGGCGATCGCCCCTTTGCCTGAAGCAGCAGCTGCCATACCTGTGGCGATGGCTCTAGCTCCTTTTGCCACAGCTTCACGACCGACTGCGACAGACTGAGCGCCGTCTGATTGGGCGTTGTTACCGATGGCGATACTGGTTGCACCCCCTGCTTCAGCAAAAGAACCGACAGCCACACCACCTGTTACTCTGGCTCCAGAGCCAATGACTGTACCACCAGCAGTTGCCACAGTGGAATCACCGATTGCGGTGGCGAAACCACGTTCAACCTCGATCTTCGTTCCTTTATATATGTATTCACTCAAAGCGGTACTGCCTGGTGTGCCGATGGTGTCATAGGTGGTGTAATCTTTACCACCAGTTTGTTTTAGTTCCGGGGCGTATTCTTTGCCAGCTTGACCATTTAGCGTCAGTCTCCCTAGTTTACCACTCTGTGCATCAGTATTACCTTTCTTAATCTGGTTATACTCCTGAGCTTTAGTAATCACAGTTGTCGCATGAGCCTCAGGCAACATAATGGAAGTCAAAATAGTTACTGCTACGGCAGAACCAATGACTGCAGCTGATGATTTTTCAGTAACCACACTACTTGGTTGTTCTGCTACTGTAGAAGATGATGACGACTTAACACGTCCTTTTGCTAATTCCGAAACCGCTACCCAAGTTTGAGTGGAGTAATTCCAAATTACTCTAAAAACTTTATTCATAAAAAGCCTTAATTTTTGAGGGTTTACCAAACCCATAGAAAGAAAAAGCTAAGTAACGCAATTTGGTTACTTAGCACCTTATATCCTTTTAGTATAATATATATACGACAGTGAGGGAATGTCCGATTTTTTATCAATGTGATAAGATATTTCTATCTATACAATAGAGAGAAATTGTTTAAGAAAATTGACACAACTTTAATAAATTGTGTGATTAGGAGGAGATGTTCGGTAATAATAAGCTGCGTTGGAATTCCTCTATATGATTTTGTTATATGGTATAAGAGTTATGATATATAGCCTTACTTTTTTGGCTATTCTAACTTAATTTACACTTAATTAACAATATGCAAATTTGTGGTTGGTCCACTGGAATTTTATTTTTTATTTTGAAAAAAATCGGAGTGCATTTGTCATTTTTTTGGCGTTTCCGACCGCTTATTTGTGGGTTATGTCAATGTTGTTGCGAAAAAATAATTGCATAAATTTACAAAAAGACACTTAAAATTTGGGCTAGTGTTAGCAATTTGGGGTCAGATCAAATTTTAGCCCCTACATTTCGGACACTGGTTCATATGTAGGGGCAAATTATATTTGCCCCAGATTATTGACAAAGTCTTTTTTCATTCAGACGCACTGAGTGTATCCAT
>NZ_LEKM01000135.1 GCF_009761375.1 Ursidibacter arcticus
TTTATTTTATGTTGAAAGGTAAATGTTTTATTACAGCAATTACATTTATAACGTTGAGTGTTATTTTGTGTACCGTGCTTCTTTATATTTTGATTTTTACAAAAAGGACAAGTTTTTTATTCATTTTCAAAAAAGTGCGTTAAAGCCTTATACTATAAGCTCTTAACGCACTTTTTAGCAACCATTTTGTCCATTACACCGAAATAATCGGCGTAATGGACAAAAATGTGGGATTTTTGTCCATTACGCCTCTTTTTGAGATTATTTATATAGAAAAATTTTAGGCGACTATGAATTAATCTACCTTTGATTTTAAAATACCAGAAGACCCTTCGGAATAATCTTTTGGCTGTTCATCATCATTTGTTGATTTTTCTGTTAATTGAGATTGCTTGAAAAATTCAATTTTCTGTGTAGCTTCATCAGAAAGTAGGTTTTGAGAGCCTTTTGCTAAATGTGTGTAAAGTTTCTTATAGTCCTCTGCTAAAGTTGCGAGTAAATTCGCCGATTGTTGAAAATGTTGTTCTAGTTGCTCTTTTTGGGCATCTAATTTAGCAGTAGTTGTTTTTAACTCATTTTCTAGTTTTTGTTGTTTTTGTGCATTGGCGTTAGTCGCTTTTAGTACAACATATCCTATGATTATACCCACAATAAATGCAGCAACGATTGCTAACCAAATTTCATTTGACCATTGTTCCATAATGTACTCCTGTTTTTTGACTGAAATTATCTATTTTTATCATTTTCTTGTTTCAATGAGAAGTTAAATTCTAAAGTAATTTATGAATTTTTGAAAATAGTCGCAAATTAGATATTTTTTTATAAAATACTTCGCTTTTTCTTTAAAAGATCTGTATAATTTCGCCACCCTGTTTTTGTGTGATATTCCCATCACACAAGTTTGGTCAGAATTGACTCGAAGGGGTCGGATTCTACCGTATTAGGTAATATCTTAGGATATTGGGTTTAAACAATTTTAGATTGGTATTTAATTAATGAAAACTTTTGTAGCAAAACCAGAAACAGTTCAACGTGACTGGTATGTAGTAGATGCGACAGGTAAAACTTTAGGTCGTTTAGCTACTGAATTAGCACGCCGTCTTCGTGGTAAACACAAGGCAGAGTACACTCCACACGTAGATACAGGTGATTACATCATCGTTATCAATGCGGAAAAAGTAGCAGTAACAGGTAAAAAAGAAACTGACAAAATCTACTACTGGCACACTGGCTATGTAGGTGGTATCAAAGATGCTACTTTCAAAGAAATGATTGCTCGTCGTCCAGAAGCAGTGATTGAAATTGCGGTTAAAGGTATGTTGCCAAAAGGCCCATTAGGTCGTGCAATGTTCCGTAAATTAAAAGTGTATGCAGGTGCTGAGCACAATCACGCTGCACAACAACCTCAAGTTTTAGATATCTAATCACGGAGCATAAAAATGACAGCAGCAAATCAAAACTACGGCACAGGTCGCCGCAAAAGCTCTTCAGCTCGTGTATTTATCAAACCGGGCAGTGGTAACATTACTATTAACCAACGTTCTTTAGAAGTTTACTTCGGCCGTGAAACTGCTCGTATGGTGGTTCGTCAGCCGTTAGAATTAGTTGAGTTAACTGATAAATTAGACCTATACATCACAGTTAAAGGTGGTGGTATTTCTGGTCAAGCGGGTGCAATCCGTCACGGTATCACTCGTGCGTTAATGGAATACGATGAAACTTTACGCCCAGCACTTCGTGCAGCTGGCTTCGTTACTCGTGATGCTCGTCGCGTTGAACGTAAAAAAGTGGGTTTACACAAAGCACGTCGTCGTCCACAATACTCAAAACGTTAATTTTCGTTTTTCGAGCAAAGGCAGGAATTTTCCTGCCTTTTTCTTTTTAAAAATACTTAGAATTGAATGGGTTATTAGATGTCAATTAAATTGACAAAATTTTCTATTTGAAATTTTTACTGAATAACATTATCTTGTGTCTCGTTACTCAGGGGAATACTATATATAGTGCCTGATGAGTGACTAATGTTAATTTATAATCTACATAGGAGACATCAGATGACTGATACGCTAATGGTGACTAAACGTGATGGACGTTTAGAGCCAATTAATTTAGATAAGATCCACCGTGTCATAACTTGGGCAGCAGAAGGATTAGAAAATGTATCTGTTTCACAAGTTGAATTACGATCACATATTCAATTTTATGACGGTATTAAAACATCAGATATTCACGAGACTATTATAAAAGCCGCAGCCGATCTGATTTCTCAAGAATCCCCCGATTATCAATATTTAGCCGCACGTTTGGCAATATTTCATTTACGCAAAAAAGCCTATTCCAGATTTGAACCGCCGCATTTATATGAACAAGTAAAAAAAATGGTTCGCTGTGGGAAATATGATCCTAGTTTATTGACAGAATATAGTCGTGAAGAGCTTGATAAAATAGATACTTTTATCGATCATAATCGAGATTTAAATTTTTCTTATGCGGCAGTCAATCAATTACAAGGAAAATATCTAATACAAAATCGAGTATCAGGCGAGATTTACGAAAGCCCTCAATTTCTCTATATCTTGATTGCAACTTGTTTATTTAGTACTTACCCGAAAGAAACTCGCCTAGACTATATTCAACGATTTTACAACGCAATTTCAACATTCAAGATTTCATTGCCGACTCCAATTATGGCTGGTGTACGCACTCCAACCAGACAATTTAGCTCCTGCGTATTGATTGAGTGTGGCGATAGTTTAAATTCCATCAATGCCACAGCATCTGCGATTGTTAAATATGTTTCCCAACGAGCGGGTATCGGCATCAATGCGGGGGCTATTCGAGCATTAGGCAGTCCAATTCGTAATGGTGAAGCATTTCATACGGGCTGTATTCCATTTTATAAATTATTTCAAGCAGCGGTAAAATCTTGTTCTCAAGGTGGGGTTCGGGGTGGTGCTGCGACCGTTTTTTACCCCATTTGGCATTTGGAAGTGGAAAGCCTACTAGTGTTGAAAAATAATCGTGGGGTAGAAGATAATCGTGTTCGCCATATGGATTACGGTGTTCAACTGAACAAGCTAATGTATCAACGTTTAATTAAGGGTGAAAATATTACCCTATTCAGCCCGTCTGATGTGCCTAAACTATATGATGCTTTTTTTGCTGATCAAAACTTATTTGAACAGTTATATATTCAATACGAACAAGATCCCACTATTCGTAAGCAAACCGTAAAAGCAACAGAGCTATTTTCCTTATTGATGCAAGAACGTGCATCAACAGGGCGAATTTATATCCAAAATGTCGATCACTGTAATACTCATTCTCCTTTTATAGCCAGCCTTGCGCCTATCAAGCAATCTAATTTATGTTTAGAAATTGCTTTACCGACTAAACCACTTAATGATGACAATGCGGATGAAGGGGAAATCGCACTCTGCACCTTATCTGCATTTAATTTGGGTGCTTTAAAGCACTTAGATGAATTGGAAGAACTCGCTGATTTAGCCGTACGAGCCTTAGATGCCTTACTGGATTATCAAGATTACCCGTTAAAAGAAGCTGAAATAAGCTCAATTAAAAGACGATCGTTAGGTATTGGAGTGATTAACTTTGCCTACTATTTAGCTAAAAATGGTGTGAAATATTCCGATGGTAGTGCAAATAATCTCACTCATCGTACATTTGAAGCTATTCAATACTATCTATTAAAAGCCTCAAATCAGTTAGCCAAAGAGCAAGGGGCTTGTGAATATTTTAATCAAACCACTTATTCACAAGGTATTTTGCCAATTGATACTTATAAATCAGATATAGACACTTTGACCACAGAACCGCTACATTATGATTGGGAACAGCTAAGAACAGATATTCTGCAGTATGGTTTACGAAATTCAACATTGACCGCCTTAATGCCATCAGAAACTTCATCACAAATTTCCAATGCAACTAACGGTATTGAACCTCCACGAGGATATGTCAGCATTAAAGCATCAAAAGATGGCATATTACGCCAAGTTGTTCCTGAATATGAAAGGTTATCCAACCAATATGAGCTATTATGGGATATTCCAAATAACAACGGTTATTTGCAACTGGTCGGCATAATGCAAAAGTTTGTCGATCAAGCTATTTCAACGAATACTAATTATGATCCTACTCGTTTTCCTGATGGAAAAGTGCCAATGAAGAGTTTGCTTAATGATCTATTGATTGCCTATAAATATGGCTTAAAGACGCTTTATTATCAAAATACCCGAGATGGTGCGGACGATGCACAAGATAACATCACAAATTGTGACAGCGGGGCTTGTCGTATTTAGATACAAGCGGGCAGATTTGCCTGATTTTTTGCATAGGCAATCAATAAAACAATATCAATAAGGATCACACTATGGCATATACCACTTTTTCTCAGCATAAAAATAACCAACTTGAAGAACCGATGTTTTTTGGACAAAACGTTAATGTTGCACGTTATGATCAGCAAAAATATGAAATTTTTGAAAAACTCATTGAAAAACAGCTCTCATTTTTCTGGCGACCTGAAGAGATTGATGTTTCCCAAGATCGTATTGACTACCAAGGTTTACCTGAACACGAAAAACATATTTTTATCAGTAATTTAAAATATCAAACATTGCTCGACTCAATTCAAGGGCGGGGGCCTAATGCAGTTTTATTACCAATTTGCTCAATTCCAGAACTCGAAACGTGGATTGAAACTTGGTCTTTTAGTGAAACTATCCACTCCCGATCTTATACTCACATTATCCGAAATATTGTTAATGATCCATCTATCATTTTTGATGATATTGTTGAAAATGAAGAGATCCAAAAAAGAGCAAGGGATATTTCAACCTACTACGATGAATTAGTTTTAGATGCACAACTCTACCAAATTTTTGGCGAAGGCGAATTCAATATAGACGGTCAAAAAAGACAAGTTACGCTATATGAGCTGAAACGAAAATTATATCTTTGTATGCAATCTATCAACGCTTTAGAAGCGATACGTTTTTATGTTTCTTTTGCTTGTTCATTCGCATTTGCAGAACGAAAATTGATGGAGGGTAATGCTAAAATTATTAAGTTTATTGCTCGAGATGAAGCCTTGCACTTAACAGGTACACAGCACATACTAAATTTAATGGCGTATGGCAAAGATGACGATGATTTTATGCGGATAGCACAAGAGTGTCGTGAACAATCTTTCCAACTTTTTATGGACGTAGTGCAACAAGAAAAAGAGTGGGCGAAATATCTCTTTAAAGATGGCTCAATGATGGGGTTAAATGAAACGATTCTTTGCCAATATGTTGAATATATCGCCAATATTCGAATGAATGCGATCGGTTTAGGTACGCCATTTCCAACTAAAAGTAATCCAATTCCTTGGATCAATGCTTGGCTTGTATCCGATAATGTACAGGTTGCACCGCAAGAGGTCGAGGTTAGCTCTTATCTTGTAGGGCAAATTGATGCAAATATCAATGTAGAAGATTTTGATGACTTTAAATTGTAAATATATAAGTATTATAGACTTGTATTAAACGTAAAAATAAAACGGCTTAACTCCGTAAAAAGAGCCAAGCCGTTTTAAATTAAATAACAAAACGCATTACTAACATTGCTAGGTAGGCATTGATAATACAGATACCAAATAAGATTAAATAATGCTTACCTGGCACACCTAATACGCCTAGTATTCTGCCCATATACTGAACAGTTGAACCCACTAATGCCATTCCAGGAATTAAAATCGCAATATGTTGTGCATTCAAAACACCTTCTTGGACTAACGCAACTAGCACACCAGCTGCACCACCCCAACTAAGAAATGCCGCTAGGAATACTGCAATAGATTCGCCTGGTAAGCCGAGTGGAACCATAATAAAGCCCAAATATTCGCCAAATATTTTTAATAAACCCGAAGTATTTAGCATATAAATGATGACGAATGCCATCAAAACATTTGGAACAGTACTATTGATTGCGATATTCCAACCTTTTTTCGCACCATCAATAAAAATATCAGTGATTAATTTATTTTGGCTACTCATACTTCCACCTCGTCATCTTTCACAAATTTTTTGACATATAAACGCATTAAGTTTGCCCCAACAATTTTAAAGACAAAAATAATTCCCAAGCACATCGCAATCGAAACTGGTGCTGTTGTGCCTGCTTTATCGCTCACTAATAATAATGGTGCGAATGATGATAAGAAGTTGGTTAATAACGCTCCTGCACTAAATTGGAATGCTGCAAAAATGAGCAATTCTTTATAGGTAATTTTCCCTTCATTACGCAAGAATTTTGTAGTTGAACTACCTGCATCAGTACTTTGTGTACTGGCAATTAAAGAGATAGAACAAGAACCTGGAATACCCATTACTGGTTTTAAGATAGGACTAAGCCATTTTGAAGCGGCTGCTAATGCTCCGTAATGTTCAAAAATAGCGACAAACCCTAATGCAAGCATTACACTTGGGATAAGTGAAAGAGCGAAGATAAATCCACCTTTTGCACTTGTTCCCCCAGCTGTTTTAAACCACTCTGGGAATTGTCCTGTTAATTTGCCGAAGTCAAATATTCCACCGAAAATATCCTTCGCAAATCCACCAAAGAAAATAATGGCACATAGTAGTGATATTGTGCCGACAATCAGTTTTTTGACAGTGATATTGTCTTCCATACAGCCTCCGTTATGTAGTATGTTGAGCTGATTATACTGAGATGATTTTTAGAAAAATGTGATATAAATCAAAAATTTGAAAAGAAGTCTTAGAACAAATACGAATTAAATTTATACTAATTATTACTTATTTTTAGAATGTAATTTGAACAATGTTTGACGGACATATTCACTTAGATCAATTTTCAGATGAACACATTACTCAGATTTGTTCCAATCCAAATTTACAAGGATTTATTGCTGTTGCAACTAATTTAGAGAGTAGCCAACGCTTGTTATCTTTGAAGAAATATTTTCCACATATCTATTGCTGTGCAGGTTTTCACCCTGAACAAGATCTACCGACTGAAAATGAACAAAATCGCTTATTTGACTGGATTGCAAAAAATCATCAATATCTAACCGCTTGTGGAGAAGTGGGGCTGCCTTATTATCACAAGCAAGAGCAACCCAGTTTAGATTATCAGCCCTATATTGATCTATTTGAACAGTTTATTCAGTTAAGTAAGCGGTATGATTTACCGCTAAATTTGCATATTGTATATGATGATACGGATATTGCTTTATCCTTACTGAGCAAATATCAAGTGAAGAAAGCTCATTTTCATTGGTTCAAAGCCAGTGATGAAATGTTAAATGAACTTTTGCATACGCCTTATTACGTTAGTGTAACTCCCGATATTTTATATAACCCCAAAACACAAAAGGTGGTAAAGCAATTTCCCCTTTCTCGCCTAATGATTGAAACTGATGCCCCTTGGCAACATCAAGGTTTTGAGCCAATTGAGATTGAAAAACAGCTTAGGGCAGTTATTGAGCAAATTGCAAGATTAAAAAACTTATCTATTTTTTCTGTTATTAATCAAATAAGATATAATTTGATGGATTTTTATTCACTTAAATAACTTATTGTGATCTTCTTCACATTTTTACTTGAAATTAACTTGACAATCCCAATTTACTGTTTTGTCAAGCGAGAGTTCAATCTCTCAATGTCAGAATGTTAAACAACAGAAGAATTTTAAGGAAAAATATGAATATTGATAAATTTACCAGTAAATTTCAATCAGCGATTGCAGATGCACAATCTATCGCAGTTGGAAAAGATAATGCTTACATTGAACCTGCACATTTATTGTTAGCATTACTAAAACAAAATGATGGTTCGGTTGCTCCATTATTTAGTACATTAAATGTTGCACCCGCTAAATTAACTCAAGAATTGGAAATGATTATTCAGCGTCTTCCTCAAGTGGAAGGTACGAATATCCAGCCTTCGCAGCAGCTTTTCCGCTTATTAAATCAGTGCGATAAATTATCTCAGCAATTTGGAGATAGTTTTGTATCATCAGAATTATTTGTCTTAGCTGCTTTAGATGATAATGGTGAAGTAGGCAAACTACTCAAACAATATGGATTAACCAAAGAAAAAATTAGTGCAGCAATAAAACAAATTCGTGGGGGAGAAAACGTGAATAGTCAAAATGCAGAAGAAACCCGTCAGGCATTACAAAAATACACAATTGATTTAACAGAAAGAGCAAGAAGTGGCAAATTAGATCCCGTTATCGGACGTGATGAAGAAATTCGCCGAGCTGTTCAAGTCTTACAACGCCGTACCAAAAATAACCCTGTATTGATTGGTGAGCCAGGGGTGGGTAAAACAGCGATTGTAGAAGGTTTGGCACAACGTATTGTGAATAATGAAGTCCCTGAAGGCTTAAAAAATAAACGAGTTCTCTCATTAGATATGGGAGCATTGATTGCAGGGGCAAAATATCGTGGTGAGTTTGAAGAGCGTTTAAAAGCAGTATTAAATGAATTAGCCAAAGAAGAAGGGCAAGTTATTCTCTTTATTGATGAAATTCATACAATGGTTGGTGCAGGAAAAACCGATGGTGCAATGGACGCAGGCAATTTACTCAAGCCTTCTCTTGCTCGTGGGGAATTACACTGTGTTGGTGCGACAACACTTGATGAATATCGTCAATATATTGAGAAAGATGCTGCTCTTGAACGCCGTTTCCAAAAAGTGTTGGTTGATGAGCCAACAGTGGAAGATACCATCGCTATCTTGCGTGGATTAAAAGAACGCTATGAACTTCATCATCACGTTCAAATTACTGACCCCGCAATCGTTGCTGCAGCGACACTCTCGCATCGTTATATTTCAGATCGCCAATTACCCGATAAAGCGATTGATTTAATTGATGAAGCAGCATCTAGCTTGCGTATGGAAATTGATTCTAAGCCTGAGCCACTAGATCGTTTGGAACGCCGTATTATCCAACTAAAATTGGAGCAACAAGCACTTCAAAAAGAAGATGATGAAGCAAGTCGCCAAAGACTTGCAAAATTAACCGAAGATCTCACCGCTCGAGAGCGTGAATATGCGGAATTGGAAGAAGTTTGGAAAGCAGAAAAGTCAGCTTTGTTAGGCACTCAGAATATCAAAGAGAAATTAGAAGACGCTCGTTTTAAAATGGAACAAGCTCGTCGTGAGAATAACTTTGAGAAAATGGCTGAACTTCAATATGGTGTTATTCCTGATTTGGAGAAACAGCTTGCAGAAGCACAAAAACGAGAAGATGAAAATGCGGAAAATCAATTATTAAGAACCAAAGTAACTGATGAAGAAATTGCCGAAGTTCTTTCAAAAGCAACGGGTATTCCAGTCTCTAAAATGATGGAAGGCGAAAAAGAGAAACTGCTTAGAATGGAAGAAGTTTTACATCAACGTGTAATTGGACAAGCAGAAGCGGTAGATGCGGTAGCGAATGCAATTCGCCGTAGCCGAGCTGGATTGTCTGATCCAAATCGCCCAATCGGATCGTTCCTATTCTTAGGACCAACAGGTGTGGGTAAAACGGAACTTTGTAAAACCCTTGCTAACTTCTTGTTTGATAGTGAAGATGCAATGGTGCGTATTGATATGTCAGAGTTTATGGAAAAACACAGCGTATCTCGTTTAGTTGGAGCTCCGCCAGGATATGTAGGTTATGAAGAAGGTGGATATTTAACGGAAGCAGTTCGCCGTCGCCCATACTCAGTTATTTTGCTTGATGAAGTAGAAAAAGCACACCCTGATGTATTTAACATTTTACTTCAAGTGCTTGATGATGGTCGTTTAACTGATGGACAGGGTAGAACCGTTGATTTTCGTAATACTGTTGTCATTATGACATCAAATTTAGGATCACATTTAATTCAAGAAAATGCAGAGAATATGAGCTACGATGAGATGAAAAATATCGTAATGAATGTCGTTGGGCAACATTTCCGACCAGAGTTTATTAACCGTATTGATGAAACTGTTGTATTCCACCCACTAGATAAAGCGAATATTCGTGCAATTGCTCGAATTCAATTACAACGCTTAATTAAACGTATGGCAGAACGTGGTTATAACGTTACCGTAACAGATGCCGCAGTTGATCATATTGGTAATGCAGGCTTTGATCCACTCTTTGGAGCAAGACCGCTTAAACGAGCTATTCAACAAGAAGTGGAAAACTCACTTGCACAGCAAATTCTATCAGGTAAATTGCTACCGAATAAAGATGTTGTGGTTGATTGCCAAAATGGACAAATTATTGCGGTGCAGTAATTGATTATTTAACAAATAATATTCAGCAAGTAATGTATTGGCATAGTAGACAAATATTTTTACTTGCTGATTTTCAATTTATATAAATCAAACAGGATCTGCTGTTTGATATTATGACATAGTAGACAACCAATAAGTTAATTACGCATACGGCTGTAATTCTGGATTGATAGGCGTATCTGCGAGGTTATTTGCATAGTTACACAAGCTCGCTAAACTCACGCCAAGTACAACATCTAACGCATTTTGTTGCGTGTAACCTGCCGCTAAAAACTCATTGAGTAATGTTTCACCCACTTTACCTTTAGTGTTGATTACCGCAAGGGTAAATTTTGCTAGTGTGTTTAGTTTTGGATCGCTAATTTCAGTGGTATTGCGTAGTGCTTGTAATAACTCATCAGGCATTTTGATCTGCTTAATAGAAATTGCGGTATGCCCTGCCACACAGAAACCACAACCGTTAGTCACTGCTGCAGTAATTTGTACCACTTCTCGCTCTGTTGGGGTTAAGCTATTGCGTTGATTGATTGCCCCAACGGTGCGGTAAGTTTCTAATGCCGTAGGTGCATTTGCAAGTACGCCAATTAAATTTGGAATATATCCGTTATTTTGTTGCACCGCTTTTAACGCCTCTTTTGCTGCTTCTGGTGCTGTTTCAATAGTGTGAATTTGAAATTTAGACATTCTGACCTCTATATAAAATGAAAATGTAAAAAATAAAGATTAACTTACCGCTTGTAAAATCGTTTTAAGCTGTAAAGCACTAGGCGTTACGACTGGTAGGAACGCCCCTTCTCGCCAACGGCGAATAAAGTCGCTACCACCATTGCGTAAATATCCTCTTCCGCCTGATGCTTGTAATTCTAACAGTAAACTTTGTGCAACAACATCAACAATATCAATACGAATTTGAAATAATGCTTTCGGATTTTCAATAAAATAATGTGCTTGATTTAACCCTTCCGCTAGCTGTGTTTGTAATGCGGTGAGTTTTTTTCGTTGAGCTTGCCATTCTGGTTCCAATACAGAGCGATTACCCGATAAGGATTTTTCTACTTCAGCTAAGGCTTTTTCAGCTAAACCGAATGCCATTCCACATTGTAAACCTAAAAATGCAGGGCGGATCTGAGCTAAATATTGCGAAGCATTATAGTCTAAAATCCAATCTGGGTTGAGTGGTACATTATCTAGCACAACACCTACTGTATTACTGCCTTGTAAAGCAACTAATTGTAGCTCTGCTGTGCGAGTTACTCCCTCAGCATTATAAGGTAATGCTAATACCACAGGGGGATTAGATCCATCGGCATATTCCGCCGCAAAAATGGTAACAAAACCTTTTTGGCTTAAATTCGTTACCCAAGGTAAACGCCCTTGTAAATAGCACTTTCCATCTTTTTCAACAATTTTGACTTGCAATTCTTCAATGCCTGTTAGGAATTTTACGGCATTTGATAAACCTGTACCGCCCGATAATTTCCCTGCCAGTAGATCGGCTAAGTAGGTTTCTCTTGGTATGCTATTTTGGCTTGTAATTAAATTTTGGATAAGGGTTCTATGTCCCCAAGTAATAAATGCAGCGGTTAAGGAATGATTTGCAATTTCTTGAATAGATTCAACTGCTTGTTGTACCGTTCCGCCTACGCCACCAAATTCTTCTGGCACACCAATTTTAAAAATACCTTGTTGTGCGACACGAGAAAATAACTCATCGGCATATTGATTAGATTGGTCTAGCTCATTTGCGTGTGCATCTAGCCATTGCACAAAATCAGCAGATAATAATGACATCTTAACTCCCAATGTTATAACTTTTAACTAGTTGAAATAGTAATGTTTTTCTTAAACACCACAAATAACCAAAGTTATTTCTATATTCCTAATTGATATAAGATTTTTTATTCCAAATTAGCATATAACAGAATTTGAGATTCTTTCCTTATTTGTCCGTTATTCCTTAATGTAACCATTATTTGATATTCATTGAGATAAACAACCTGTGTTAAAAGTAACTGATATTGCTCTCGGCTATGTAAAACAGAACCAATTCAATACCATTTTGGAAAAGGTTTCTTTTGAAGTTGCTCAAGGAGAACTAACTTGCTTGCTAGGCTCTAGTGGTGTAGGAAAATCCTCACTACTACGGGTACTTGCTGGTTTAGATAAAGCCAAACAAGGCTCTATTACTCTGTTTGATCAGCAAATTGAGCAACCTAATGCGGAAATTGGTTTCGTATTTCAATCGCCCTCTCTGCTTCCTTGGCTAAATGTAAAACAAAATGTTGCCTTTGGATTAGATTTCGCCTGTCGTGAAAAGCTGTCTAAAGGTGAAATTCAACAACGAGTTGAACAAGCCATTGAGGAAGTCGGTTTAAAAGAAGCCAGTAATGCAATGCCACACGAACTTTCAGGGGGAATGGCACAACGAGTTAATTTAGCTAGAGCGATCGCTCGTAAACCTAAGTTGATTTTATTAGATGAGCCTTTTTCTGCACTTGATCCTGTAATTCGTGAGCAAATGCAACAAATGCTACACGAGATTGTGCGTCATCATAATACGACTGCGGTGATGATTACTCACGATATAGATGAAGCCTTAATTGTTGCGGATAACATTCTATTGTTAGGAAAAAATAACCAACAACCAGCTCATATTATTGGACGATGGCAAATTGTCAGTGAATTTCCACGAGATAACCTATTGTTATTAAATGATATTCGTCTTGATATTTTGCAGACTTTACAAGCAAGCCAACAACAGCATAAACAACATAATAGCCTTGAATACCTTATTTAACAGGAGTTTTAAATGTACACCAACCGTAGAGATTTTTTAAAATTATTAAGTTTATTTACCGTAGCAGGCAGTGCCCCGTTATTACAAGCTCAAGAAAATAAACGAGCAATTGATAGTAACGCACCATTACGCATTGGCTATTTACCAATTACCGATGCAACGCCATTATTAGTTGCTCACGCAAAAGGTCTATTTGAAAAGCAAGGCATTGCGGTTGAAAAACCTGTTATGTTTCGTAGCTGGGCTCAATTAGTAGAAGCCTTTTTAAGTGGAAATGTGAATGTTGTTCATCTACTTTCTCCAATGAGTTTATGGGCAAAATATGGCTCAAATGCACCTGTTAAAGTCGTGATGTGGAATCACTTAGCAGGCTCGGCATTGACTGTTCGCCCTGATATTAACAGCGTTGCGGAATTAGGTGGAAAAACGGTTGCGATTCCATTTTGGTATTCCATTCATAACATTGTGTTACAGCAATTATTAAGGGCAAATAATCTTTCTGTTACCGAAAAAGAACCTCAAGCAAATGAAGTTAAATTAACGGTAATGCCACCTTCTGATATGGTTGCAGCACTTGCAAGCGGTAATATTGCTGGCTTTATTGTGGCAGAACCATTCAATGCACTGGCTGAAGCGAAGAATGTTGGTAAAGTGTTGCGTTTTAGTGGCGATGTTTGGCGTAATCACGCTTGTTGCTTAACACTTATGCACGAACAAGATGTGAATGAGCGTCCTGAATGGGTGCAGAAAGTTGTTAATGCTTTAACAGAAGCCCAAGTCTTTACCTTAAATGATCGTTTAGAAACCGCTAAAATTCTTTCTCGTGGCAACGGCTATACTCCGCACGATCAGAAAGTATTAGAAGCAGTGCTTGCACCAACAGAACAACAATGGGCAAACTACATCAAAACTGGTGCAATTCAGCACCCTGAATGGCACCAAGAGCGTATTGGTTTCCAACCGTATCCTTTTGATTCTTATATGGAAAAATTGGTAGAAGTGCTGAAAGAAACACATATCTCAGGCAATAATGCTTTCTTAGCTAAACTTGATCCGAGCCAAGTTGCTAGAGATCTAAATGCTCCACAATTCGTGAAGAAAGCCGTAGAGCAAGGTGGTTGGTTAGAAACCTTTAACTTACAAAATGGTTGGACTCGTGTAGAAGAAATTGCGATTTAATCGGTTTGATAAGGATAATTATGAAACAAAAATACCTATTGGGAGCGGGTGGATTGCTCTCATTATTTGCAATTTGGCAAGGGGGAGCATTGCTACTAGCAAAAAGTGTGCCGATTGCGACTAATCTTGCTCCCCAAGCAACATTTGAAAGCCTTTGGTGGTTATTTTCATCAGGCGAAATTATTCCGCACATTACGGCAAGTTTACGGCGAATTGCTGTGGGCTTAGGCACTGCATTACTCGTTGGCGTGCCTCTTGGACTTGCGTTAGGATTTTCTAAAAAATTAGAAATGTGGTGTACGCCATCTTTTCAATTATTACGAATGATCTCTCCGCTTTCGTGGATGCCAATTGTGGTAATGCTACTCGGCGTAGGGGATTTACCCGTTTATTTCTTACTGGCTTTTGCATCGGTATGGTCTTTAATTATTTCGACTACGGCTGGCGTGAAAAGCATTGATCCACAATGGCTGTTACTTAGTCGTTCAATGGCAGCCTCTAAAACAGAAACCTTATGTAAAATCGTTGTACCTGCGATTGGTAGCCACGTTTTAACAGGATTAAGAGTTTCAATGGGGATTGCTTGGGTCGTATTAGTACCTTGTGAGATGCTTGGGGTAAATGAAGGGTTAGGCTATTTCATACTTGATACAAGAGATCGCCTTGCTTATTCAGAATTGATGGCTGCTGTTGTAATTATTGGGCTAATTGGTTGGGGGTTAGATAGTTTATTACGCTTTGCTCTCGCTAAAGGGGGGAAATGATTACGGACGCCACGCTGGCGTCCCTGATATACATTCACTAGAGATATTTTCGAGAAACTTGGAATTTTATCTCTAATATACTGACATTCCTATCTATACCGTTATATCAAATTATTTTCATATGATTATATATAAAATAATGTTATTAATTGGTTATCAGTTAATTCACTAGAAAAGCAGACTTTTGCCTAATCATATTTTTCTCTATTTTAAATTGTGGTTTTTATGTAAAAAAGGCTATTATTTGCCAAGTTTTATATTTATATAATTTACAAAAGATCTGGAGGAACGATGAAACTCATCTTACTACACCATCAAGTTACTGCACCATCAAGTTACTGCACCATCAAGCTATATTCTGTACGGTTTCTTTTAAATTTTATAGAATAGCCAATTTTATTAGCGTTAAGTGTGGACAAAATGATAAGTGTATTTGATATGTTTAAAGTGGGAGTTGGGCCTTCTAGCTCTCATACAGTCGGGCCTATGAAAGCTGCAAAAGAGTTTGTTGATTGCCTAATTGATTGCAAACTTTTAGCGAAAACAGACCGCTTACAAGCAGATGTTTATGGCTCACTGGCATTAACTGGACGTGGGCATAGCACTGATACGGCAATTATTATGGGGTTGATGGGGTATCTTCCTGATAATGTTGAGATTGATTGTATTGAAGATGTCATTAGTCAGCTTAAAGAACAGAAAATATTACGAGTAGCGGAAGCTCAAGTAGAGCATCAAAAACTGATTTCATTTGATTTCTTTGCGGATATGCCGTTTCACTATGATTTCTTACCACGCCACGAAAATGGAATGAGCTTTAAGGCTTTCTCTCAAGGTAAGCTATTATTAGAGAAAACCTATTATTCCATCGGTGGTGGTTTTATTGTGTCTGATGAGAATTTTGATAGTGCTAAACAAAATAATGTTACAGTTCCTTTTCCTTATCAAAATGCAACAGATCTGCTCACTCACTGTAAACAGCAAGGTTTACCTTTATCATCACTGGTCTGGAAAAATGAGCTGGCTTTACGTTCTAAACAGGAAATTAGCGACTATTTGTTAAAAGTTTGGCAGACAATGGACGCTTGCATTCAGCGAGGTTTACATACTGAAGGTTTATTACCAGGACCACTTAAAGTTGTTCGCCGAGCTGCTGCATTACGCCGAACCCTTGAAGCGACAGGGAAACTCAATAATGATCCTATGCAAATTATTGATTGGGTCAATTTATTTGCATTAGCTGTTAATGAAGAAAATGCAGCAGGGGGACGAGTGGTTACTGCACCAACAAATGGGGCTTGTGGCATTGTGCCAGCGGTATTGGCATATTACCGTAAATTTGTTGGCGAGCTGAACCAAGAAACGTTGGAACGCTATTTTCTAACCGCAAGTGTGATTGGCTCTTTGTATAAAATGAATGCATCTATTTCAGGAGCAGAAGTTGGTTGTCAAGGTGAAGTTGGTGTTGCTTGTTCAATGGCTGCAGCAGGGCTTGCTGAGATAATGGGCGGTACACCTGATCAAGTATGTAGTGCGGCAGAAATTGGAATGGAACATAATTTAGGTTTAACTTGCGACCCTGTTGGTGGGCAAGTGCAAGTGCCTTGTATTGAACGTAATGCCATTGCATCAGTAAAAGCAATCAATGCTTGTCGAATGGCATTAAGGCTTACTTCTCAACCTCGAGTTACCTTAGATAAAGTTATCGAGACAATGTATGAAACAGGGAAAGATATGAATGCCAAATACCGTGAAACATCAACAGGTGGGCTTGCAATCAAAATCGTGCCTTGTGACTAGCTAGTAATAAATCAAAAGCAAATAGACAATCAAAAGGCGACAAGGGATAATGTCGCCATTTTTATGCGTATCTAACCCTATTTATTTAATAACGTGAAATTAACTTTACCCCCATTAAGTCTTTATATTCATATTCCTTGGTGTGTGCAGAAATGCCCTTATTGCGATTTCAATTCTCACGCCCAAAAAGGCATTATTCCTGAAACAGAATATATCCAACATTTATTATTGGATTTAGAGCAAGATTTGGTTCGTTATCGACAAGAGATCTGCGATCGTAAAATTCACTCTATTTTTATTGGGGGTGGTACGCCTAGTCTATTTTCTGCACAAGGGATTAGCCATTTATTAGCAGAAATCCGTAAACGTATTGATTTTGAACCGAATATTGAAATCACGTTAGAGGCAAACCCTGGTACAGCCGAAGCGGAGCGTTTTATTGGTTATGCTCAAGGTGGGGTAAACCGTATCTCAATGGGTATTCAAAGTTTTGAGCCTGAAAAATTATTAAAACTAGGACGTATTCACGATAGCCAAGAGGCCAAACAAGCGGTTAGATTTGCACAAAATTCTGCAAATTTTGGATTGCGTAGTTTTAATGTCGATTTAATGCACGGATTACCTAATCAGTCAGTGGCTCAAGCATTAGATGATCTTCATCAAGCTATCGATCTTGCTCCGCCACATCTCTCGTGGTATCAATTAACGATTGAGCCAAATACGATGTTTTATTATCGCCAGCCGACTTTACCCGATGATGATGAATTATGGGATATTTTTGAGCAAGGGCATCAGTTATTAAGTCAGGCAGGTTATGTTCAATATGAAACGTCTGCTTATGCAAAACAGGGTTTTCAATGCCAGCATAATTTAAACTATTGGCGATTTGGTGATTATTTAGCGATTGGCTGTGGGGCTCACGGTAAAATCAGTTATACAACAGGCGAGATTTATCGTTTTAGTAAAACAAAACACCCAAAAGGCTATATGCGTGGCGAGTACTTGTATCAACAAGAGCAAATTGAATTGGCAGATCGCCCTTTTGAGTTTTTTATGAACCGTTTTCGTTTATTAGAGCCAACTCCAAAATCAGAATTTGAAGCCTATACAGGTTTGAATGTGGTTGACGTCGCAACAACAATGCAATGGGCGTTAGACAAAAACTATTTAGTCGAGACCGCAGACACTTGGCAAATTACGCAGCAGGGCAAGTTATTTTTAAATGAATTATTAGAGGGATTTTTAACTTAATGGAACTGACAGACCACGAGATATTACGTTATAACCGTCAAATTAGTTTAAAAAGTGTGGATTTTGACGGGCAAGAGCGTTTAAAAGCTAGCCGAGTATTGCTTGTTGGGCTTGGTGGATTGGGCTGTGCGGCATCACAATATTTAGCGAGTGCAGGGGTTGGACATTTAACGTTAGTTGATTTTGATCGTGTTTCTTTATCTAATTTACAACGTCAAATTTTACATACAGATGCCACGATCGATGAGTTTAAAGTCATATCCGCCAAACAACGATTAGCACAAATTAACCCGAATATTGAGATTGAAACTGTTGCAGAAAAACTAAATGATGAACAATGGCAAGCATTGATTGCTCACTATGATGTTGTAGTAGATTGTACAGATAATGTAGAAGTTCGTAATCAGCTTAATTTGCAATGTTTTCAGCAAAAACGACCGCTTGTTTCTGGTTCTGCAATTCGTTTTGAAGGGCAGATTTCTGTTTTTCGCTATCAAAAGGAGGAACCTTGCTATCAATGTTTAAGCCAATTATTCGGACAAAATATATTGAGTTGTGTTGAAGCTGGGGTCATTGCACCTATTGTGGGTATAATTGGAAGTCTGCAAGCACTTGAAACGATTAAAGTTTTGTTAGATATTGGCTCAACCTTATCGGGTAAATTATTAATGATAGATGGTTTGAATTTTGCAGTAAGAGAGATGAAACTACCAAAGCAAGAAAGTTGTCCTGTTTGTTGTAAAGATCATTAATTTTTTCAATAAAATTAAAGAATTGCAAAGATAGGTTATGTCGTTTGACGACCTTTGCTATTTCGCCTATTATTCACAGCGATTAGTTCCTCTTTAGTTCAGTCGGTAGAACGGCGGACTGTTAATCCGTATGTCGCTGGTTCAAGTCCAGCAAGAGGAGCCAACTAATTTCCTCCTTTAGTTTTTTTACTTTTGATCCTGTTTTATTTGTCTCCTTTTATAAAACAGAAATTCAAACCTCCAGAATAAGATCAAAAGCTTTGCCCTCAGAAATGAGGGCTTTTTTTATCCATTCTTTTTACTGATTATATCCACTGTAACTGTTTTAAAATAAAGATACCTATGCTAGATGTAAACATATAGCCTAACATCGTTACTGCAATAATGTTGGCTGTTGTGGTTGCGTCGCCACCAAAATTTCTGACCATTGCATAGCTTGCTGCTGCAACAGGGGTTGAGGACATTAAGAAGAGAATACCTAAAGACATTGGATCTAAATCCAAAATGAATTTCCCAATAAAAATGGTAAGAAGGGGAGATACAATTAGTCGCCCAAAGCTTGCCCACCATACAATGCTATTTACTTGAGTTTGGCTTTCTTGGTTGTTTTTGAACCGTTTTAGTTGTTTAAAATCAAGGCTTGCACCTGCACAGATTAGTGCGATGGGGAGAGCAATATTAGCAAGATAATCTCCTGTGCGTAAAATAGAACTCGGTAACGGAATATCAAATTTACTCACAATTAGCCCAAGTACAATACCGATAATAAGAGGGTTAGTCATTAACGACTTTGCCATTCTAGGTAGGCTAAGTTTCCCAACACTGAGCGAATTGGTTAGGGTAATCACGGCAAGGACATTAAACAGTAGTGTGATACAAGCAGTATAAACAGATGCAGGGGCGGTTGCCATTGCTCCGTAGGCGTTGATACAAAGTGCCAAGCCTAGAATACCTGAGTTCCCACGAAAAATACCTTGCACAAAAATCCCCCGATAAGATTTATCACGAATATACCGTATCGCAAGCCATTCACTACTAAAGTAGATAATAAAAGTGCTGAGAAACCCTGCCCCAACTAACCAAATTTGGCTACTGTAATCCGCAGGTTGTTTGACAATGTTGATAAATAATAGGGCAGGCAGAGCAATATTAAATACGAGTTTGGACGCAACTTGGCAGAAGTGGTCGTCTAACATTCTACGTCGCCGTAAGATAATACCTAGTAATAACATTAAAATGGTAGGTAAGGTAACGCTTAAACTAAATTGCAGAGATTGTAAAAACATAGTTTCTCCTTGTAAGCGGTGAGTTTTAATACAAATTTTGCAACTCTCAAGAGATTGTAAATTTTTACCTTAAACTAGCCGCTTATCTGCGTTATAAGCAAAAATGGTTGATTAACTTCGTTAATAATTTTTGCGTTGGTTCGATAAATTCTGCGGATAAAAATTCATCTGGCTGATGAGCTTGTTCGATTGCTCCTGGGCCTAGTACTAATGTTGGACAGAGCTGTTGAATAAAAGGGGCTTCCGTACAGTAATTTACTGCATCGCATTGCTCGCCTAATAATCTTTCTACAACTTGTACAATTTGGGCAGAATGGTCACATTCATAGCCTGCAATCCCTGCGTGTAAATGGCGGATTTCAATACGATCTCCCCATTTTTCAATGAGCGGTGCAAGGTTTTCAGTCAATAATCCTTGTAGATCTTTAATCGCTAGGGCAGGTAAAGGACGTAGCTCTACTTGTAATTCACAGCAAGCACAAATACGATTAAGGGCATCACCTCCCTGAATATTGCCAAAATTCATTGTAGGATAAGGCACTTTGAATAACTCATTACGATATTGCTGTTGTAGCTGATTGCGTAGCCCAATTAAACGTCCTGTCACTTCGTGCATAATTTCAATGGCATTGATGCCATTTGCAGGATCGCTTGAATGTCCTGATTTACCAATAACTCGAATAGCTTCGGCTAAATGACCTTTATGGGCTCGAATAGGTTTTAGCGAAGTCGGTTCACCTATGATGGCACAATCAGGGCGAATATGAGCGTGTTGGGCAAAGGTTCTTGCACCTAGCATTGTCGTTTCTTCATCGGCAGTGGCTAAAATACGCAGTGGTTTGGTTAATTGTGTAAGGTCAATTTGGCTGACCGCTTCTACCACAAATGCAAAAAAGCCTTTCATATCTGCTGAGCCAAGCCCATAGAATTTGCCATTTTTTTCAGTCAGTGTGAATGGATCAATCGTCCAACGTCCTTCATCAAACGGAACGGTATCGGTATGCCCTGCAAGGAGTAATCCCCCTTCGCCTTCGCCATAAGTTGCTAACAAATTATATTTTTGACGACTGCCTTCTACGGCAATAATCTCTGTTTTAAAGCCAAAATCAGCTAACCAAGTGGCGAGTAATTCAATAAGAGGTTTATTAGATATATCGTATTTTTCTTCTAAGCTACTAATAGTTGGAATGGCAACTAGTTGGCGATAGCGTTCAATAAAGGGGATTTTTGTCGTCATTTTTTCACCTGTCTTAAAATAGCAAATCCGAGAGCGACTTCCCACAACATAATGGTAGTAACGCTTACTCTTTCTAATAAAGCTAAATAGGGTAGAGAGAAAAATAATGTGGTTAAAATAGCAGCTATACCAATTATTCCTGTAATAATACTGAAATTTTTAAATGAACGATGTAAGCGAGATTTGATGCCAAATCCTATCAGTAACATTGCAATGTTTCCACATAGAAAAGTAAGCGATCCACCCAAATTCTGTACGCTGGTTTCGATATATTTACCACTTTGAGTGGAGTAAAGAATAACCATTCCGCAACTAAACAAGAGAGCCAATAAGCCACTAATGAGACGAAAGCGTTGGGTGATACGAGTAACACCAAGTAGATAAATAAAGAAAAAGAGATAGCCTTGTATAAAGAAAGACGCTCTCATCGCGAATGATAATGGTGAATTAACCGTAACATTATTATCAATGATTGTGCCATTTGGTAAGCTAAGTTCAAATGCAGTATGATGAAAATAAGCTGCCAAAGATACGTCACTAAATAAAATTGCCATCAATTCGGTGAAAAGATAATAAAGCCCGATAAATACCGATAAAACAGCAACAAACTTTATTGATAGTGATTGAGTTTGGCGTACACAAGGGTACATCAAGAAAGGGTAAAATTTGATCACAAAAGATCCATTTGTGAAATAGTCTTCAATTTTTTGGTATTTTTCACCTAGTTGGTGAGCAAGCTCTTTAATTTTTTCCGATTTCATTATCAATCCGTTTTTTTATGACCAATTCATATTGGTAACACTGTAATAGACAGACACGATAAACAGTAAGCTGATCGCACATAATAAGACTTTTTCGTAGCGGTTAAGTGTAAATACTTTACTTTGATGATGCTGATAGCGAGAGTAGAGAAATACCGCTATTCCTGGCATATACAGTAGTACAGAGAGAAGTAAATAGTCTAAACCTGCAGCATAAACAATCCATAAGGCATAAAGTGAAGAAATTAACCCTGTTAATTTAATATACCAAGCAGCAGATTGCTTTATGGCTGTTTTAAAGAGATAAGCACTTACCAAGAAATAAGGAACTAAAATCATCGCCGTTGATATTTGGATCAAAGCGTTATATCCCTTGCCTGTGAATAGCACCAATAGCAAACTAATTTGAATGGTAATATTGGTAAGCCATAGTCCTCCAATAGGTGTGCCATTTTGATTGGTTTTATTCAATGCTTGTGGGAAGTTATGGCTTTTTGCTGCTTGGTAAGGAATTTCTGATGAAAACATTGTCCAGCTCATATAAGACGCTAACACAGAAATAATTAAGCAAAATGTAATGATGATCTTACCGCTTGCACCAATTAAATGCTCTAAGATCCCCGCCATAGATGGATTTGGCATTTGGGCAATGACTTCTCTTGGTAAAATCCCTAATGAAAATACTGTGATAGCAACGTAGAGTACTAGTGTGATTAAGATACCTAATAAAGTGGCTAACCCAACATCACTCTTTTTCTTAGCGTGTGCTGATAGGATTGATGCTCCTTCTACACCGACAAAAACCCAAAGTGTAATCAGCATTGTGCCTTTTACTTGTTCTAATAAGGGTTGTTGTAAACTTGCACCATCAAAATCGTGAGCAAATTGAGTAGGGGAGAAGTACCAAATTGTTAAGCCAATGAATAAAAAGAGTGGTAACGTTTTTACAATGGTCGCAATTAAATTAACCGATGCAGCTTCTTTAATGCCCCGAGCAATCAGCAAATGGACAAGCCAAACAATAGTAGATGCTCCTAAAATAGCCGCTACGGTATTCCCTTTGCCGAATAGTGATAAACTAGGCGTATCAACAAAAGTACCAATACCTTCAAAAGCAACGACTAAATAACCAACGCTGCCGATAGCTGTACAGAGCCAATACCCCCAAGCCGCAAGGCTACCGACTAAATCACCAAAACCTTCACGAGCATAGGTATAAACTCCACCATCTAACTCAGGTTTAAGCCGAGAGAGAAAGAAGAAAGAAAGTCCGAGAAAAATAATTCCCACCCCAGTGATGAGCCAGCCGATCAATAATGCTTCTGCTCCCGCAACTTCTGCCATATTTTGCGGTAGGCTAAAAATACCAGAGCCGATCATTGAGCTTAATACTAGAGCGGTGAGTGAAAATAGTCCAATTTTACCTTTAGACATAAAAAACCTTTGAAATAATAATTTGTGTGAGATTTTACCCTATAACGCCAATATTCTAAATCGCTAAACGGAATTTGATGAGAAAAACTATTTGTCATTCATTTCTAAAAAATATATTATAGACGTCTAGACGGAAAAACATCTAAAAAATTTGGTGCAAGCGGTCAGATAGTCTCAATGTTTTGCAAAAAATGCTGAAATCTGACCGCTTGTTTATAAAAATGGTTAAATTTAAATAGGATAAAAAATGGCTATCAATTTATTTACATCAGAATCGGTCTCAGAAGGACACCCAGATAAAATCGCAGATCAAATTTCAGATGCGGTTTTAGATGAAATTTTAAAACAAGATCCAAAAGCGCGTGTTGCTTGTGAAACGTATGTAAAAACAGGTATGGCTCTCGTTGGTGGTGAAATTACTACATCTGCGTGGGTTGATATTGAAAATTTAACTCGCCAAGTAATCTGTGATATTGGTTATACTCATTCCGATATGGGTTTTGATGCTCACTCTTGTGCGGTATTAAACGCTATTGGGAAACAATCACCAGATATTAACCAAGGTGTTGATCGTGCAAGCCCACTAGAGCAAGGTGCAGGCGACCAAGGTATTATGTTTGGTTACGCAACTAACGAAACAGATGTGCTAATGCCAGCCCCGATTACTTATGCTCATCGCTTAATGGAACAACAAGCAAAAGTGCGTAAAAGTGGTAAATTAGATTGGTTACGCCCAGATGCAAAAAGCCAATTAACCTTTATTTACGAAGATAACAAAATCAAAGGGATTGACGCTGTTGTTCTATCTACGCAGCACGCAGAACACGTTTCACAAAAAGACGTGTTTGAAGGAGTGATGGAAGAAATTATTAAACCAGTATTGCCAAGCGAATGGTTAAGCCAAGATACAAAATACTTTATTAACCCAACAGGTCGCTTTGTAATTGGTGGACCAATGGGGGACTGTGGTTTAACAGGACGTAAAATTATTGTGGATACTTACGGCGGTGCAGCTCGTCACGGAGGCGGTGCATTCTCAGGTAAAGATCCATCAAAAGTGGATCGTTCGGCGGCTTATGCTGCTCGTTATGTGGCTAAAAATATTGTAGCAGCAGGTTTAGCAGATCGTTGTGAAATCCAACTCTCTTATGCTATCGGTATTGCAGAGCCAACATCAATAATGGTAGAAACTTTTGGAACAGGTAAAGTCAGCAATGAAGTATTGGTAAAATTAGTTCGTCAATTCTTTGATTTACGCCCTTATGGTTTAATCCAAATGCTTGATTTAATTCGTCCAATTTATCGTGAAACCGCAGCCTATGGACACTTCGGTCGCGAGCATTTCCCTTGGGAAAAAACAGATAAAGCGGCTGAATTAAGAGAAGCAGCAGGATTGAAATAAATATCTATATAATGTAAATACCCCCAAGTATTTCAATACTTGGGGGTATTTTATAAGTATATACTTTTATATTACCTTAGTTTTGTTTCCAAATCGTTGGATCTACACCACGCTTGATTAACTCAGGATGGTCTTCAATGTTAAAGACAGGTTCTTTACCCGCTTTAATCTGTTTTTGGTAGTCTTTTAAGACAAGCCATACAATCGGGGCAAGCAATACGATTGCAATTAAGTTAATCATTGCCATTGATGCCATTACCGTATCTGCAAATGCCCAAACAATTCCACCATCTCTTACTGCACCAAAGTACACAAAGAATAATACTAATAGACGGAATGCTAATACAAAACCTGGTTTATTACGAATATAGCGAATATTGCTTTCTGCATAAGCGTAGTTACCGATAATTGAAGTGTAGCAGAAGAGTAATAAAATAAAGGCAAGGAAGTGTAAACCAAATTCACCAACGTGGAATTCAAGTGCTTTTTGCGTTAGTGATACGCCACGCAATGTTTCGCTACCGTAATCATTTGACATTAAAATAATGATCGCAGTACAAGTACATACAACGATAGTATCAACAAAAACTCCTAACATTTGAATTAAGCCTTGGCTTGCTGGGTGTTTTGCATCAGATGTTGCAGCCGAGTTTGGTGCAGAACCCATACCTGCTTCATTTGAAAATAGACCACGTTTAATACCCATTAACATTGCTTTAGAGAATAAAGCACCAAACATACCGCCTGCCATTGCTGAGAAATCAAAAGCACTGCTAACGATGTTAGATAATACTGCTGGGACTTTTTCAATATTCATTCCAAGAATGATAACTGCCATAATTAGATAGAATAACGCCATCATCGGCACAACTCGTGCAGAAACTTGACCGATACGTTTTACGCCACCAAAGATAATCGCTGCGGTAACGATTACTAAGACAATACCAACGTAATTTGCGTCCCATTCCCACGCATTTTTTGTCGCTTCAACAATAGAATTAGCTTGTACAGCATTAAATGCAAAGCCAAAAGTGAAGATTAAAGTGATTGCAAAAGCAACAGCCAACCAAGGTGCTTTTAAACCACGAGAAATATAGTAAGAAGGCCCACCACGGAACATTCCATTTGGATCACGAACTTTATATACTTGTGCGAGAGAAGATTCCGCAAAGGCACTACTCATACCAATTAAAGCGGTGATCCACATCCAAAATACAGCACCAGGTCCACCTAATGCGATAGCAGTTGCAACACCACCGATGTTACCAACCCCAACACGACTTGCTAAACCTGTGGCAAAAGCTTGGAAGGGAGTTAAAGAATCGCCACTTGATGCTCGTCCAAACCACATTTCACGCAAACTTTGTGGAAGTAAACGTAGTTGCACTAACCCCGTAGAAATAGTGAAAAATAAACCCGTACCTAAAAGTGTTAGAACGGTAATATCCCAAAGTGGACCATCAATATTCTCAACGATCCACTTTAATGTATTTTCAAAGATTGCAACAATGCTATCCATAAATTAAAGACCTTCTATAAGTTAAGAAAAAGAAGGCGGCATTTTAATCTTTTTATGGCATTTGAAAAGTTTTTTTATGCGAGTAATTAAAACGATTTATGATATCTTTCAAAAATAGGGGAAAAAATTATAGGGCTTTGCTCTGTTACCATCATAGGTAGAGCGTAAGCCCTATTGTTTTTAGATATGAAGTGTTACTAAATTAGAACAAAACTTGCTTCATCTAACGTTAAGCCAGCTTTAATTGTCGCAAAATGAACACGTACATTATCCGTTTTCTGGTAAGATAAATACCCTGTAGCTTGCTCATATTTGATGTGCTGTAATACGCTATCTTTTTGTACGTTGGTAAAAATGTCTTTGGATAGTCCAATTTTATCTTCACCAAGAGTAAAATCAGTTACGCTATCTACAGAAAGTAGATCACTGAATACGAAAGTGTCTTTTCCTGCATTACCTGTGAGCGTATCTACACCTTTACCGCCTTTTAATACGTTATCAGCTGCATTACCTTTTATTTCATTATTTAAATCATTACCTGTTGCCTCTTTAGCTGCACCATATAGATGTAGATTTTCTACATTATCGGGGAGCGTATAGTTTATGTAACTATGAACAGTATCAGTTCCTTGGTCGGTAAGTTCTATTACGGTGTCTTTAGCATTATCAACAACAAATATATCGTTACCTAATCCACCCGATAGTTTATCTTCGCCTAAACCACCGTCTAGGTAGTCATTTCCTTCTCCGCCATTAATTGTATCGTTGCCTTTTCCGCCCCAAATTACATTATCGGCTTTATTACCTGTTAAGGTATCGCCATAGTCTGAACCAATGAGTTTTTCAATTTGGGTACCGTAACCGATAAAGGCTTGGCCTTGGTTATAGCCACCATTACCATCGTTTGCAACTAGAATATTTTGACCACCTTGAATTGTAATCTCATCTTTAGACTTATTAAAATATTCATACGGATCAACCACTTTGAATCCTCCTCCATTTTCGGAGTCGATTAAGAAGTTGGCTGTTTTTTTTCCTGAATAGATCCAAGAACCTGGAGTTAAATTTACATTAACCGCTTGTTTTTGGTCTGATGCATCAAAGGTATCCACGCCACCACCGTCCCAAATGTATACGTCAAGGTCTGGTTCGGCTTTATTAATATTTATTGGTTTGAAACGATAAGTATCATTACCTTTGCGTTGTTCAGGATTTACGCCAAAGCGATAATGCAGAAATGCCAAATCATAGATAGCCATTCCTCTAGATGGTCCAGGTCCCTGAGTATAGCTCATTACACTGCTTAAATGATTTTCCTCAACTTTAGGTAGTTGTAGTTTACCTTCAAATGGATGTTGTAAACCCAAAGAATGTAGAGTTTCATGAGTAACAAGGCGTAAGCTATTACTTCCTAGTAAACCTTTTTTAAAGATAACACTACTATTAAACCAAGCTAAGCCAGCATTTCCTCGCATATAATTAGACATTAAATAATCAATACCTTCTTCTCTATTTTGTGTTTCTTCAAATCTAACATTTGCAACTTTACTAATTTCATCTAGACCTCGTCGTATAGCATTTTTATCTACGTTGTCAAATGACACAAAACTAGGTACCGTTGAATCTATAAAATTATATTTGATAATCCCTGTTTTGGTTGCATCAAATGGAGCTAAACTTGTATGTGCTAAAGAATAATGTTCATACATGATTGCATTGAGAAAATACGGTCGGCTATCCATATTCTCTCTTTCGTGCTTATGAGCAGTCACAAAATCTGAACTTACTGTTTCAGGAGCAAGTGAATACAGATAATCAGTGCTTGCTAATACTTTATCTCCACTTTTCAGGAGGGCTTCTACTCGTTCTTGTTTGGTCATCAGAACAGAATCAATTTTCTGTTCGAAAATTAAATTATTGCCAGATAATTTAACTTCAGTTTCAAATGTGTGCTTACCTACTTTTAAAACCACCGTATCTCCAATTTTCGCAGCACCATCTACTATACCTTTAATTGTTCCCCCATTTTGGTTTAGTTTTTCAGCTGATGAGATCATCGTACCTTGATCCTTAAACGTGCTGCTAGCTAGAGGACTATTAGAATTATGTATTAAATAGCTAGAATCTAGTTTTGGAACATCTGCGGTACCAACACTATATGTATTGCCATCTCGTTTAACCAAATAATACAATGTGTCTATAATTGTTCCAGTATCTAATTCATAGCTAATGGATTTCCCTTGTAAGGATGGAAGATCCTTATTATCAATCAATACTTTGAATGTAGTATCGTCAGGGTTGTATTTAGCTTCATACGATTTATCACCGATTTTTATGGTAATCTTTTTCAACAAACGAGTATTTTGCCCTAATGCAAAATCACCTGGCAGATTAACTTTCCCACTCGCTATAGTATAACCTTCAGGAGCATTATCAGATTGGCTATTTACCTCACCATTAATCTCAATATGCTCAAACTGAATGCTGGCTTTAGGTTGCGATGGAGGATTTTCAATAGGTTTAGCAACTTCCACTGGCGTTTCCGTTGCTATTTCTGTTTCCGTTTCCGTTGTTGTTTCTACTGCTTTAGGTGACGTATCTTCAGTTGATGAAGTTTGCGTTGTTTCAGCAGTAGGTGTTATGCTTTCTTCAGTGGTCGATGAATTTTCTTCTGTTGATGAAACCTCACTGTTTTCAGATGTTGATTCTGGAGCTGTTTCTGATATGGTTGGCTCTGGTTCAGACGTTGATACAGGAGCTAGGTTATAAGAAACTGGTTTACTGGTTGCTGTAAATTCATTACCTGCAGTATCACGCAAAGTAATGCTTGCTGAAACTTGATGATTTCCTTCAGTGATAAGTGAATTATTTTCAACATTAAGGGAAAAGTCACCACTTTCATTAACTTGGGTTTTATGGTCTTTGCCATTGGCTGTAATGGTTAAGGTGTCACCTTTTTTAAATTCACCCGTTACTTTGCCTGAAATAGTAGTAGTACCTTCATTTGTTATATTATCAATATCGTTTAAGCTAATTGTCGCTGTTGGTAATACAGTATCAACTTCATAAGTTTTGCTAGCACTACCATTAGCTATATTACCAGCAGCATCTCGGATTTCAGCTTGTACAGTAATTGTATTTTGCCCTTGATGAGTAGCAAGTTCGCTACCTGCAATGGTCGCTTCCCAATGTTTACCACTTAGCGCAGCAGAATGAGTTTTGCCATTGAGTATTACATTAACTTTGGTATAAGCTGGAGCTACATCATCTTCAAATTGTAAGCTACCTGTAATCTTAATTTGTTCTAAACTTTTCTGTTGGTTTAAAACCTTATCTTGATTGATTGGATCAATAATAATAGTAGGTGCTTTAATTTCAGCATCGTAGCGATAATTGTGTGGTACACGAAATTCACTCTGATTTCCTGCTTTATCACTAACTTGTAAAATAGCCTCTAATTTTGGATTACTTGCAAGTTTAGTTGCAGCTACATCAATACTAAAACGATTATTCGCTACATCAGCTGTTAGCATTTCCGAGCCAATATAAATGCTCACAGTTGCTTTCTCGCCTTCTTTCAAATGTTGGATTTGACCTGAAAGGGTAATATTGCGTGCTGATTCTTCTTTGTTAATGATATTATCACTTGTGATACTGTCCCAAACGAGAGTAGCTGTTGGATCAACCAAAGCTAAAGAATAGGATTGCATATCTGTACTTTCAGCCACGTTACCAGCTTCATCTGTCACTGTTACTCGAGCGGTAATAATATGGTGACCATCGGCAACTAAATCACTACCATCAAATTCGACACTGAATTTTCCATTTTTGACGGTTGTGGTGAGTTCTTTTTGTGAAGCACACATAGGACAACCACAAGCAACAATAATCTCTGTATTATCTGCAATATTTTGAGCTATACCTGTAATCGTGATTTTACCTGCGGCTTCTGCTTTATTAATAACATTATCACCAGTAATATCATCAAGATCCAAACTAGGTGTAGGTAGTAGAGTTTGGACTTTATAGCTATGGCTTTGTTGATAATCAGTCAGATTACCTTTAGCATCTTGAATAGTTGCACTAATACTTCGGTGATTCGCTAAAGCGAGTCCGCTTACAGGAGTATTGAATTGTCCATTTTCGATAGTTGTTGGATATTTTGCCTCACCAATCTGTAACACTAACGTATCACCATTTCTAGCATTTTGAACTGTACCTGAAACTTCAATTTTAGTAATAGACTCCGCTCTATTGATAATGTTATCTTCGGTAATTTTATTAAAGCTAATAATTGGGGCAGGTTGTATTACTTCATTTAAAACATTGCCTTGAACATTTTCTGTTTCAGACTCTATTTGAGTAGTTTCATCTACTTTATTTGTAGTAGTGCTATCATCTGTTTTTTCAGAGTCAATAGATGGCTGAACAGCTATATCAACATCACTTTCTGTCGTATTACTTTCGGTTTCACTAGTTATAGAAGATGGGCTAGCTTCTTCACTGATACTGTTTTCCGCAGACGTTGTTTCCATTTTTTCGGACTCAGCAGAAGGTTGAGCAACTACATCAGCACTACCTTCTGTGGCTGTGGCGTTATTTTCGGCTTCACTAGACACAGAAGACGTTTTACTTTCTTCATCGGCATTATTTTCCACAGAGCGTGTTTCAAATTTTCTAAATGCAGTAGAAGTCCGAGTAGCTACATCAGTACCGCCTTCTGTGATGTTACTTTTAGTTTCATTAGATACAGAAGATGTTTTACTTTCTTCACCTGTACTATTTTCCACAGAGCGTGTTTCAAATTTGTCAGATGTAGTAGAAGGCTGTTCAGCACTTTTTCCTGCTTCGTTGTTTTTATTTTCTTTTAGATTATTTTCAGTTTTTCTTGTGGTATCTAAATGTTCCAGCGTATTATTTCTTGAAGAAGACGGTTGATTATTACTCGCACCATCGTTACTTTTTCCGCCTTTGGATAAACCAAGTGCAATCCCTCCTACACCTAATGCTCCTAAACCGCCAAGTAAAGCGACTTTACTTACACTTACTTCTGTCGCAAGTGTTGTTGCTGATTTAGTCGTAGTTGCTTCAGATAAGCTATTAATACTATTACTGTTTGTAGCTTCGTTAATTGAAGGTGGAGTATAATTCTCAACAACTAAAGCAGGGTTTTGTCCGTCTGCTTGTAGCCATTGCCAATTTTCGCCCTGTTCCACAGGATTTAAAGGAAGACCATTTTCTCCCAAAACTTCGTAATATGTATTTGGTTGTGCTTTGAGAACAGTTACTTGATCGGTGGGTAAGGTTTGATGAGAAATTTTGCCATTTTGGGTTATGCGCAAAATTAGATTTTTCATTATAGACTCTCCTTTTATAAATTTTTTATTAACATACTAAATGGTCGTAATTTTACTCTTTATGGTTAATTTTTAACAGCTAAAAAATGGCTTTCTAGCATAATTTACAATTACCTTTTAAATAAGATAGTACTTGTTTCAATAAAACTACTGTGAAAGAGCATTACACCTAACCCAATAAGCAGTAATCCCATTAGTAATTTTAAGGCAAGAACTAACCGCTTACTCTGCTGTACTGACAGATACCAATGGCTTGTTTGTATCGCTTTATTTCGAGCAAATAGCACTAAACAAGCAAAACAGCTAAGGGTTAGGGCAGTACCGACAGCCATCATCATTGCAGAGGCAACGCCCCAAAGATATAAGTCTAAGGTGTAGGCTAAGAAAAGCACTAGAATTGCACCAGAGCAAGGGCGTAGCCCAATACTCAATACCACAAGCCACATTGATTTCCAATCTTGAATATTGTCTATTTCTTTAGCTGAAGGGAGATGTTTATGTCCGCAACCACAGTTTTCAGAATGCTGATGTATAGGCACTAAACGTAAATTAGAGGAAGATAAAGGCTGAATTTTACGAATGATAAGCGGTCTTTTAGGTTGATTTTTTTGCAACATAGGGCGTAGGCTTTGCCACAACCAATAGCTACCAAATAAGATCATCAACAGAAAGCTACCTCGCTCAACCCATTTTAACGTAACATTAAAATAGCTACGAGAAAGGGTAAAGATAACCACCAAAATAGTAACCAATGCGACAGCGACTAAACCTTGTACAAGAGCAGAGAGTAGAGTAATTCGCAGAGTTTGTGGGAGCTTAGTTTTTTCTAATGAGAGATAACTGGTTAAAATAAATTTACCGTGTCCAGGGCCAACAGCGTGAAAGATGCCGTATAAAAAACTAATTAGCATTAAACTCAACCCCGCTTGTTGTGGAGCTTGATGAATTGTTTTTAATGCATTAGATAATTCAAGATTAAATACTTTCTGCAACTCTACCACTTCCCAAAGTAGATAAGGGTATATAAAGTAAATTGCAAAAATCAGGGATAAAGCCACTGCTATCCACACCCAATGTTGTATTTTTATTGGCATACGATACTCACTTTTTGAGCAAATTGTGCCCCAAGAGATAAACTCCGATCTGATGGCATATCTGGTGTTTCGGTTTTATCCAATTTAGAGGCATAAAGTCTAAGCGATTGATTTACTGTCGGTTCTACCATTGATACTTGGCATAAATGCTGTTCTGTGGCGGTAACATCACTCGCTTTTTCATACCCCATATAGAGATAATAGCTTGGCTCAAAGGTAAAGAGTTTAAATGATTTTCCTTTTACGGTTTGAGGTTGTGCTAGAGCCAATTCAAAATGGTAAACTAAGCGATTATCTTTAATTTCAGCACGAGGGTTTACGGGTTTAGCTTTAAATTTGATCGGCTCATTGTTCTCGGTATAAAGTTCACTAAAATAGTGAGATTGAATCGCTGAAATATTGAGTTCTTCGGTAATTTTATTCAGAGCAGCTTTCTGATCTTCGGCTGACTTAACTTCGTAGATAAGTTCAGCAGAGGTAATTTCATCTAATATCCAGCTCATTTCAAAACCTGTTAATTTATCTCCTTTAATCAAGACCTTGTTTTTCATATCTAAAAAAGAGTGGGGGTGTGCGAGAGTAGAAATGCTGAATAAGCTAAAAAGTAGTCCGATAATAAATTTATTCATTAAATAGCAGCCCATTTATAACACTAGATAAGTTATATACAAAAAAGCGAGCAGAAAGTTCTGCTCGCTTCTCAAAAAATTAGGTGAGTTGGTCGATAAGCCGAGTTCTGTCGTGGACAATCATTCCTCTAGGCGTATATTCGCATATACGCTCAAGCAACCTACCCGAATCCCAAGCGGGCAACTCGTTGGATTCCTATTTGGTCTTGCTACGAGTGGAGTTTACCTTGCCGTAAACTGTTGCCAGTTACGCGGTGCGCTCTTACCGCACCCTTTCACCCTTACCAGCCGAAACTGGCGGTCTGCTCTCTGTTGCACTTGTCGTAGGCTCACGCCTCCCAGACGTTATCTGGCACTCTGCCCTGTGTAGCTCGGACTTTCCTCTCGTTCACTTGTCCCCTAGTTTACGCCGAAACGAATTTGAGGGCTTCAATAAACCAGCGATTGTCTAACCAACTCAGGTGCGAGAGTATAGCGGATTTGCAAAACATTGCCAAGAAATCACCGCTTATAAATGAGAAAAGCGGATGAAATGTCCGCACAGATTATTGACAAAGTCTTTTTTCATTCGGACGCCAGCGTGGCGTCCCTACAAGGAA